>NZ_PPDC01000009.1:0-46103 GCF_002959875.1 Veillonella sp. T14073-2 | reverse complement strand
TTTGTTGTCGTTACATTTAAGTAACTTTGAATTATGGTTGGTTTTGACTTTGTCAAAACCCGCACTCTGGCATATGTTCAATCATATGATTGATTACCTATCATTGTTCAGTTTTCAAAGATCTGTACCAGTTTCCACTACCTTCTTTCGAAGCATTTCATCAACTGGCGACTTGATTATTCTATCAAGTTCAGCTCATTACGTCAAGCACTTTTTAAAACTTTTTTCAGAAGTTTTTTTGTGCTCATCGTTTGTGCTGTGTCCTAACGACTTGTATAAGTATAGCACAAATAAAATAATCGTCAACACATAAAACCCTTATTTTTACAACTTCATTTTAAACTCACCATATTTTACAATAAGAATGCCTTAATTTCTTATTATTTTAGGTTTTAAATTATGTAACACTCTTTTCACAATCCATTCAGTTCATTTTATCTTTAACTAACTTTCATCAATTACTATCTACGCTAAAGTAGTAATAATATAAAAACATTGATATTCAAATGCACTTGCCAGTAATGCAACTTTCGCAGAATAAAAAGAACCTCTCTAAACTGTATGCTAGAGAGGTTCAATACTTTCACCATTATTATAGTAAAAGTAGTTCTTATATTATTGTTGATTACGGATGTCGTTTTTGTTGCGACTCTTCCACATAACCCATAAGGATGTAGCTACACAGATAGAGGAGTACGCACCACTAGCAAAACCGATGATCATACAAAGAGCAAAGTTCTTTGTAGTGTCACCACCAAATAGATAAAGGGATACACAGGCAAACATAACGGTAGCCAATGTATAGAAACTACGGTGAATACTTTGTGTAATAGATGCATTCGCAAGATCTGCAAATGTATCAGAACGTTTATGTGTATGTGTATTTTCACGAACACGGTCAAAGATAACTACAGATTCATTCATGGAGTAACCTACAACCGTAAGAATAGCCGCCAAGAAGGACGCATCAATTTCTAATTGGAAATAAGAGAATACACCAAGAACCATAATCAAATCATGGAAAATAGCAACAAGAGCAGAAATAGCAACTTTATATTCAAAACGATAAGAAATATATAATGCTAAGGCTGCGAATGCTATCACAAGATTTAACAACGCATGTTCTGTAACTTCAGAACCAATTACAGCACCTACAGTTTCAATACGTTTAACTGTATTATTACCAATAGATTTAGTCAAGGATTCAACTACAGCTGCACTTTCACTAGGATCGAGATTACGTGTACGAATCATTACGTCTTCACCAGCTGTTTCACCAGTTGTATCACCAGAAAGCTGAATTTGAGCATTTTCAAGATTATATTCTTTCAAAACATCACGAACTTGACTAACTTCTACAGGTTGGTCAAATACAACTTCAACAATGGTACCACCAGTATAATCAATACCAAAGTTAAAGCCCTTCGTAAAGATAGAAATCAAACTGATAATAACAAGTGTGGAGGAAATAGCAAACCACCAACGATGATGTTTAATTACGTCTAATGTCATTTGCGTTTACCTCCTTTCAAAGATTTTGGTGCAAATGCGTCAGCACTTGTGCTTGGAGAGATATTCGCACCAAACCAGAATGGATGGTTCGTAAAGTTACAGTCAATAAGTAAGCGCAACAAGAAATGACTCACTGTAATCGCTGTAAACATACTTACAACAACACCAACGCCTAAGCTGATAGCGAAGCCTTTTACCGGACCAGAACCTAAGATTGTCAAGATACCAGCCGTAATAATAACGGATACGTTCGCATCTGTAATTGTTGCTAAAGCACGACTAAAACCAGCTTCCATTGCTACACGCATGGATTTACCAGAGAATACCTCTTCCTTAAATCGTTCAAAGATAAGGATATTAGCATCTACAGCAACACCCATGGATAAGATAATACCAGCAATACCTGGCAATGTCATAGTCGCATTAAAGCCTTTACCTAATACAAGTAATAAGAGCATTACATATACAAGTAATGCGATATTAGCTACGATACCAGAAAAGCGATATAAAATAACCAAGAAAATCATGATCATTGCAATACCAGCACTGAAGGCTACAACAGATTTATCCTTGGAGTCTTGACCTAAAGAAGGACCTACTGTACGAACTTCCAATACATTAATTTTAACAGGCAATGCACCGGAACGTAATAAAATAGCTAAGTCTTTAGCTTCTTCTAAGCTTTGACTACCAGAAATTGTGGCTTTACCACCTGTAATTGCTTGTTGCACTACAGGATTAGTCAATTCTTTACCATCCAATGTAATGGCAATGCGACGGCCAATATTTTTAGATGTTAAATCCGCAAATTTCTTAGCCCCTTCATCGCTTAATTCAATAGCAACGAGTGGTTGTTTATTTTGACCTAACTCTTCTTTCGCATCTTTTAAATCATCACCAGTCATAACAGTTTGACCTTGGTCATTTTTAAATTCCAAGACCGCTGTTTTACCGATACGTTTAATCGCTTCATCAGGATCTTTTACACCCGGCAATTCGATGATAATACGACGAGCACCTTCACGTTGTACCAATGGTTCAGACAAACCCATTTCATTAATACGACGCTCTAAGATTTGCTTCGCCCGTTCCACTGCATCATTGTCAGCTTGACCAGTTGCAGAATCCTCTGCTTCCAATACGATATGCGTACCACCTTGTAAGTCTAGGCCTTGTTTTAAAGAACCTGCTAAAGGTTGAATGAAATACGCAAATAATCCAATGATGGCAGCAATGACTACTAAAAACTTGATAATAGCTTTACCGTTCAAAATAGTTGCTCCCTTCTACTACTATACGCAATGTATGACGCCTTGCTCCGTTACAATCTTGTTCATCCGTTGGTCCAATCCATCCATAGGGATTGGTTCATCCCAAATTTGGACACTCCAACATACGCCCATATATGTACTTGGTGAAAGTTTCTTGAGAAATCGATCATAATACCCATTCCCCATCCCCATGCGACCACCTTGACGGTCAAAGCCAGCACCAGGCACTAAAATCAAATCCAAGTCATGTGGATTAATAACCTCGTATGGCTCAGAGGGAATGCGTATATTTAACACACCCCGAGTGATAGATTCTAGAGACTTAAGACGAACGGCAATCATGGTCGTCTTATCTGTACATACTGGAACATATACGGATTTACCATGTTCTAAAGCATGACGAATAACATCGTCTAAATTGGCCTCCTTGGGCATCGCCAAATAGGCCATAATGGTATTAGCTGATATATACTCAGGACTATTAACAATTTGATCTGTCAAAAGCGTAGTCCACGTATTACAATCAGCAACGGATAAAGCAGCGCGCTGGGCCTTGCACGCCCGGCGCACTGCTTCCTTTGTATTCATTATTTTTCTTCCTTGTTTTTCTTGGAAAGAACGTTAGCAATTGCAGAACGCGCAAATGTTAACTCCACTTTTTCAGATACTTGAACCTTTACTTTTTCATCATCAAGTTCAACGATTTCACCATAAATACCGCCAATAGTAACGATTTTTTGGCCTTTTTTCAAGCTACCTAACAAGTTAGCGCGTTCTTTTTGTTGTTTCTTTTGTGGACGCCACAATAAGAAATAAAAGATTACAACCATTAATAGAATTGGCCAGCTCGTTTGCAACACTTGTAAAATATCTTCCATGTTATCCTCCTATACAATAAATATGTATTCTTTTCTAGTATAGCCACCTAATATAGATTTGACTAGACTTAATTACTATTTTTTAAAGCTATCCCAAAACTGCATTCTAAATTGAGGGAATCGATCTTCCAAGATAGCTTGTCGCATTTGACGCATAAACTCAAGTAAAAAATAAAGATTATGATACGTTACGAGACGCAATGCCAAAATTTCTTCCGCCTTATACAAGTGACGAATATAAGCGCGAGAATAATTTTTACATGTATAACATTGGCAGCCTTCTTCTAAAGGCCCCCAATCGTGAGCAAATTGCGCATTTCGAATGTTAAGGCGCCCCTTCCAAGTCATAGCCATCCCATTTCGAGCAACACGTGTTGGATATACGCAGTCAAACATATCAATACCACGTGCCACACCTTCCACAAGACAATCTGCTGTACCAACGCCCATCAAGTAACGAGCCTTGTTAGTTGGCAACAATGGTGTAGTATATTCCAAAATCTCGTTCATTAAATCATGAGGTTCCCCAACGGATAAGCCGCCGATACTATAGCCTTCAAAGTCCATAGCGACTAACTCTTCCGCACTTTGTTTGCGCAAGTCTTTGTACATGCCACCTTGAACAATGCCAAACATACCTTGACGGTCATGAGCTTTACGAGCCTCTTGGCAACGATGAGCCCAACGTGTGGTACGCGCTGTAGACCGCTTTGCATAATCGTGATCAGCAGGATACGGAATACATTCGTCAAAGGCCATGGCAATATCAGAACCTAATTGCTCTTGTACCTTTGTGGCAACTTCTGGAGATAAAAACTGTTTAGAACCATCAATATGTGATCTAAAAGTTACTCCTTCTTCAGTGATCTTACGCATGTCGCCTAAGCTAAATACTTGGAACCCACCGCTATCAGTTAAAATAGCTTGATCCCAATTCATAAACTTATGCAATCCACCTGCTTCTTCCACAAGCTCAGGACCAGGACGAAGGAATAAATGGTACGTATTACTCAAGATGACTTGAGAACCCATAGCCTTTAATTCTTCAGGTGTCATTGTTTTAACAGTTGCCTGTGTACCTACAGGCATAAACATAGGCGTTTGGAAGGTACCATGTGGCGTATGCAATAAACCTGCACGTGCCCCCGTATGAGGACATGTCTTTTGTAATTCATAAGTAATACTTGGCATAGTCCCTCCTAACGAATAAACATAGCGTCGCCAAAGCTAAAGAAGCGATAACGTTCTCGAACAGCTTCTTCGTAAGCTGCTAAACAATGTTCACGACCGGCTAATGCACTGATCAACATTAACAATGTAGATTGAGGCAAATGGAAATTCGTTACCAATGCATCAATCATCTTAAATTTATAACCAGGATAGATAAAGATTTGAGTCCATCCACTAATACCTTGTAGTATACCGTCATCATTCGTAGCAGACTCGAGTGTACGTACAGATGTAGTACCTACCGCAATAATACGGCGTCCGTTTCTCTTAGCTGTATTAATACGGTCAGCAGTTTCTTGAGATACAACGAAGAACTCACTATGCATCTCATGGTCTTCAATCGTCTCTGCTGATACGGGTCTAAAGGTTCCAAGGCCCACATGCAACGTAACAAACTCAAGTTCTACACCTTTAGCTTTTATTTTTTCTAATAATTCAGGTGTAAAGTGAAGTCCTGCCGTTGGTGCTGCTGCGGAACCCTTTTCCTTTGCATAGACTGTTTGATAACGATCTTTATCTTCTAACTTCTCATGAATATATGGAGGTAATGGCATCTCACCAATATCTTGTATAACATCATCAAATACACCTTTACAAGTGAATTCAATGATACGACCGCCAAACTCCGTTTTATCTATAACAGTCCCACTTAATCGGTCATCAAATTCGATAACTTGACCAATAGGACACTTTTTACCAGGTTTAACAAGGCATTCCCACCGGTTTTCACCGCATGGAGTGAGGAGCAATACCTCTACCTTGCCACCAGAACCTTGCCGTTGACCATATAATCTCGCAGGAATAACCTTTGTATTATTAAATACAAGTACATCCCCTTCATGGAGTTCATCAAGCAAATCGTAAAAATGCTCTTTATGAGCAACCTCACCTGTAACCTTATCCAAGGTTAAAAGTCTTGCAGTATCGCGAGGTTCTACCGGATGTTGAGCAATTAGTTCCTCTGGCAATTCATAATCAAAATCTGTAACTTTCATCGTAATCCTTATTAGTACATTTTCTTTAATGTAATGCCACTATAGTAGTGACGCAAAATAGTTTGGTAATAATTTGTATCCCCTGGGGTAGCACGTTTCGCCATCTCTGCGGCACCCCATTGAGACATACCAAGACCATGTCCCCAACCGTGGCCTTTAATATAGACAGTATCATTATTGCCCGTAAAGTTATGATATGCCTTACCCGTGTCTTTAGCAGGGTTATGATTTACATAAAAATCAAATAGTGTAGATTTTAAACCTAAAATACTACGCAAGGAATCGCCATCTACCGTCGTCTTCCCAGAGGTGCCTATGAAAGTAGCACTTTTGATACGACCAGACACGCCTCGGTCAGATGTTTGTTGACCAGGCTTGCCAAGAGGAGTCAATTGAATGCTCTTCAATTTACCCACACCTTTACTTGCTGCATTGAGCTTACTTTCAAGAGCCTGGCGAGAAGTTGTAACAGTCCAATTTGATGTAGATGTGCCAGTACTAAAATCCTTTACACCTTTCAAATATGGTACATCACTGCCCCACACATTAACACTATCCTCAGTATAGCCACCACCATCAGAATGGAATAAGGCATTAATAGGGCGTTGATTATATAGCATAACCATACCCTTTGTCTTATTTACTGCATTAGTAGTAGCCTGGGTTTCACCACTAACCCCATTATAAACTTGATGATCTGTGGACGTACTCACATCATACAATTTCCCTTTATTTTCTTCCATTGTATGAAGCGCATAAGTGCGAGCTGCTACAGCTTGTGCTTCTAATGCTGCTGCCGGCCAAGACGGAACGACTTCCTGTGGAACTACGCCATAAAGATAGTCTTCAAGAGGTACAGAGTTGATGACCATCATTTTACCATTATTAGCACGTAATGTAAGTCCACCGCGATAACCTTTACCTTCAAACAAGAATGGCGCATCACTATTAGCTGGTTTTAAGGTAACTACACTATCAATGGCCTTGCCATTAACAACAATTTTACCACCTCGGATGCCAACAGAGGTACCATGATTCGCACTAATTGTACTAACCTGACCATTATTACTATTTAACACAACCATATTGGCAGTAGATGTCACCTTAGCATCGGAGCTACGGCTCCCTAATAGAACACGTACATTTGGTACATGCTCTATGCGCTCCGTAGCAGGCGTTACTACAGAACCCACCTTATTACGCGTAATAACTGCCGTATTAGCTTGAATGCTATTTGCATTAGATGTTTTTACAACCTTAGATGCAGTAGACTTAACACCAGTAGATGTAGTTTTTGCTACAGGTTTTGGAGCTACTGTTTTCTGAGCTTTCGTTGTAGCACTAGATGCTGCAGGTTTAGCAGCTGGCTTCGACGACACTTTTGACACAGGCTTTGGAGCCGGTTTAGTTACAAGTGGTCGAAAAGTTGACTTCTTAGTCGAATTTACTTTCGATACATTTATTGTAGATACTGTTGATTTCGGCATTGGCTTTTTAGTTACTACTGTACTTTTATGTTGCAATGTTGCCCCTTGAGCAACAGAAGCACCGCCAATATTTACACCTAAAAACAACGTTGCCATTATCATCAATTGTAATCGTTTCGTTTTCATTTTTATTTCCCTGTCTGTGAAATACCTAAATGCTCATAAGCAAGTTTAGTAGCCACCCTCCCACGTGGTGTGCGTCCTAAAAATCCTAATTGCATCAAATATGGTTCATACACATCTTCGATGGTATCTCTCTCTTCGCTGATAGCCGCCGCAATAGTATCGATACCTACTGGACCGCCATCATACTTTTCAATAATACACTCCAACACACGTCGATCGATTCGATCAAGTCCTTCTTTGTCTATGTATAAACGTTGTAACGCTTCATCTGCAATTTCCTGAGTGATAACCCCATCACCAATAACTTGTGCAAAATCACGTACCCGTTTAAGTAGACGATTTGCGATACGCGGCGTCCCCCTTGAACGACGCGCAATTTCGCTAGCCCCAGTTGGCTCAATACCTATATTGAGTATATCTGCGGCTCGAGTCACAATAAACTCTAATTCTGGTTGTTTATAATATTCCAACCGGTTAATAATACCAAAGCGGTCCCTTAAAGGTGCCGCCAAAGCCCCGGCCCGAGTAGTGGCACCTACCAAAGTAAACTTTGGCAAATCAATGCGCACCGTTCGAGCACTTGGGCCCTTACCGATGATGATATCAATAGCATAGTCCTCCATTGCAGAGTACAATACTTCCTCTACACTACGAGACAAGCGATGAATTTCATCGATAAATAGTACATCGTGATCATCTAAATTTGTTAAAATCGCAGCCAAGTCACCAGACTTTTCAATGGCAGGACCAGAGGTTATGCGAAAATTAACACCCAATTCATTCGCAATAATTCCTGCCAAAGTAGTCTTCCCAAGACCTGGTGGACCATAGAGCAATACGTGATCTAAGGCTTCACCACGTTGCTTAGCCGCCTGAATATACACATTTAGATTACCTTTAGCCTCTTCTTGACCTACATACTCATTAAAGAACTTTGGTCGTAGGCTATATTGCCACATATCTTCTTCGTGCTCGCCATTTCCGACAAGGCGTACTTCTTCGTTCATCCTTATCGTCCTTTCCCAAGCTCAATCAAGCTGACCTTAATCAACTCAGATACATCGCGTTTACCATCATCTAAAGACTCTACAATATCAGCTACATCTCGTTCTGAATAACCTAGCGATACAAGAGCTTCAATAGCCTCACCGGTAGCACCACTAGCGGCAACACCAATCGGCTGTATAGCTGCTGGAGATTCTGCAAATATATGCGTCATTTTCGCTAGCTTATCCTTTAACTCCAAAACAAGTCGCTCTGCAGATTTCTTACCAATGCCAGGCAATTTGGTTAATTGCTGTACTTGGCCATTAATAACAGCTAATTTGAAAGCCTCCGGTGTCATGCCAGACAAAATACCTAACCCTACCTTAGGCCCTATACCAGAAACAGAAATGAGTAAAATGAACAACTCATACTCCTCTTCCGTCAAAAAGCCATAGAGTTGCATCGCATCTTCCCGTACATTTAAATACGTGAATAACGTTGCCTCACGGCCTTCGATCAGTTGTTGACGCGTAGTGGTCGGCACATAAACGCGATACCCTACGCCATGTACATCTACGTAACAAGACTCTTTAAAGAGATGTGTTACGATGCCCCGTACATACCCTATCATTATACCAACCTCTTCAATCTATCATTGTGAGAACTATGGGCCGTACAGATGGCAACAGCTAATGCATCTGCCGTATCATCGGGCTTAATTTTCTCACGAATCCCCAAAATATTCATGGTCATATAAATAACCTGATTCTTATCAGCCTTACCGTATCCTGTAACAGCTTGCTTGATTTGTAGCGGTGTATATTCATAAATAGGAATACGCTGTTGTTCAGCTGCTAACAAGATAACTCCACGTGCTTGCCCAACCTTAATCGCCGTCGTTACATTGCGATTGAAGAACAATTCCTCTACGCCGAACTTATCCGGTTTAAATTCCTCTAGAATATCACTTAGATCATTAAATAAAATTTCTAACCGTTGTGAATCAGTTAATTCCTTAGGAGTTGTAATAGCCCCATAGGCTACTGGCGTTAATTTGCTGCCCTTCACGTCAATAATGCCATATCCACATATAGCCGTGCCTGGGTCAATACCTATTATTCGCATCTCAACCCCCTAGTTTAAAAATGAGATAAGCTGTCGCCTACCTCCATTACATAATCTATTTTATTATAGCACAATACCACATCGAAGTTCATGAATTTCAATATAAAATTTATAAGAAATCTATTAGTATTCTTAACATTTACAAAAACTCTAAATTTCATGAATCAATAAAAAAGGAGCACCCCTCAGAGTACTCCTTAATATTATTCTTCTTCGTCGTCTGGCAAAATACCATTGTGATATACATTTTGTACATCATCAAGATCATCCAATACGTCTAGCATTTTTTGCATTTTTACAGCATCATCACCAGTCAATTCAATTGTAGTATCTGGAATCATTGTGATTTTCGCTACTTCTGTTTCAATGCCCGCATCAGCAAGAGCTGATTCTACCGCATCATAATCTTCAGGAGTAGTATAAATTTCAAATACATCATCTTCAGACTTAAGATCTTCTGCACCTGCTTCAAGAGCAAGCATAGTCAATTCATCTTCGTCATGACCTTCTTTATCGATAACGAAAACGCCTTTAGATTTGAACATCCAGCCTACGCAACCGCTTTCACCAAGATTACCACCTTGTTTGGAGAAAGCATGACGCACATCAGCAGCCGCACGGTTACGATTATCCGTCATAACTTCTACAGTAACGGCAACACCGGCAGGACCATAACCTTCATATACGATTTCTTCGTATGCGTTCATATCCGTAGCGCCAACGCCCTTATCGATAGCACGTTGAATATTATCTTTAGGAATATTGTTTTCACGAGCTTTTTGTAAAGCCAATTTCAAACGCATATTACCTGTTGGATCGGCACCACCCATACGTGCTGCTACAGTAATTTCACGACCGATTTTCGTAGCCAATTTAGCCTTCAATGCATCGGTTTTACCTTTTTTATGTTTAATATTTGCCCATTTTGAATGTCCTGACATAGACGCCTCCTATTTATTCCACCATGCTTCGCCCCGTAATCGATCCAAGATGATTGAAACGGCACTACGCACAGATAAATGATTGTATTCACCATGGCCATATATAGGTTCTAAAATATAGTCAAAGCTTTCCATCGTTTCTTTTGTCATACCATAACCGGTACCAAATAATACTAACACAGGGCGCCCCTCATTTTCAAGATGTTCACGCATCCGTGCATAGGAAATTGTATTATCATAGGTACGCGCATCTGTTGTCGCCACAATAGGTTTCATACCTTCTAGGTCTTCAATCATTCGCACTGCTACTGCAATAGAGTTAACCAACTCCACGCCGGTGAAAGCATCCTTGCGATCTGGATTGTAAGTAGAACCAAATCCAGATTTCCAATGTTCCATGATGGTGCGCACCAACTCACGCTGAGCAGGTATATTGTGAATCACAAAATATTTAGATACATCATAGGTAATAGATGCTCGTGCAATATCGTGAATATCATAATTTGTAATGGCCGTCGTAATGACCTCTTTATGCTTGTTCATAATTGGATAATGAACAAGCCCAATATATAAATTAGCCAACGCCTTAAATCTCCAACAATAATAACGATATCAATCTGATCCAGTAAATGTTAAATAAAACTATCCAAATTGAGATACTAAAACAAAACATAAAATTAAAATACTAATTAATCTACTAAAAGCGGTACAAAATATGCTTCAGTGCCGGCAATTTCTTCAGGAGAAAAACGACAACCGACTGCAGAGGCTTGATCGCCAAGCATAAAACAAGATAATGTCAAACAGCCTTCTTTCATACCACTATCTACGGTATGAATAAAGTGTTTCTGCTTAATGAATTCCTGATACATAACCTTTTTGCTGTCCCGACAAACTATATCATCATAGTTATCTACAAATTTCTCCATGTATAATTCAGCTTGATTTCCACGTTTTTGAACAACCTGAATATTTCGCCCTTCACGTCCCCAAATTTCCTTTTGAATATAAAGTCCATCATCAAGGTTCAGGAAATCACTTTCAAAATAGGACGGCGTCAAATAGCGCTCGATAATATCTCGCTCAGGGGCCGTAAAAAATTGGTTTGTTAAGTATAGAGCATACACTAAGGACATAAACGATTTATTCTGTAAAATAATCGCCTCTGGTGGATTAAATAGATTAAAGCGGTATTCATTATACAAATCTAAAAACATTTCACCTAGTGGTTCACCATCTGCTGTAGTTTCATCAATCAATAGTTCCATAGGATGTAAACGATACAGATTGGCTGCATGACTACCGTCAGATAATAGAATACCCTCATCATCAATGACCATATCATAAAAGGATAGGAATCGAACATCTGCTTCTGGGCATGCTGATTTCATAGCCTGTAAGAGAAACTGTGTAGTTCCATAGTCCTCTAAATAATCATGAAAGCACCCGAAAACAAAGGGTTCTGTTTCATTATCTGTCATCATATTATGTTGTTTATTAGTCACACTATATTTTTTACGAGATGTTCCTTCATATACGCGTTTCAAAAAACGTTCAAGTTCATTATAAGCATCTATATTAGGATCTACTTTATCGAAATATCGTGCCGCTACACCATTAGCATAATAGCTTTCAATTAGAAAGCAGGGTGTATCCGCATTAATCTCGACCATACGCAATTGCCCTCTATCATCAAGGACAAAGTCAAATCGGGATAGCCACGTAGGTAAGCCCAATGGATTCCCACGATGTAAATAGGGAATCAAATTTCCGGGCATATCCATATTGAGAGCGAACTCATCAGGAGCCTGCTGAAATACCTTAGCGGCTTTACAAAATATTTGAAATAACATCCGCGATGCATGTCGTATTTCATCATAAAATTCGGCTGGAAAGGATTGTGCAGTAAGAGCAGGATACCGATCATCATAGCCTTCATAATCTACAAAGGGCAATATATTCGTATCAAGTTCATCTATATACGATTTCATAATATCGGCCTCCATTAGGAACTACTAGAACGTGCACCTGCACTACCAAAGCCAGACTTTTGACCTATAGAAGAGGCTTTTTGACTTCTACGCTTCTCATAGTCTTTATACGTACGTCGTCCTAAAGAACTATGCGTATTTGAACCTGTTGTTGTATATACATTAGGCTCCTCATAGGGTTTTAATGGGGCTGCCACACGATAGGTCATAGTTCGTCCATCCATACGCGCTGTTGGTGGATTAAATCCGTGAAAAATATAATAACCTGCTGCAATACTAGGTAGCAGCCCAGCTAAACCAGCGTCCCACACTAAATTTCCACTAGTATCGCGGTGAAATGTAACAGACCGGTTATCATCATATAAAGCTGTTTCTTTACCATCTCCATGATTTAATAGAGAATAACGATTACCTTGATTATCCTTTAATCGAACTTCCCCGTCATTTGCTTCAGGATAGATTTTATCACATACGACATAAGCAATGTCATTCCAGTATGAAGACACACCAACGATACCTGCTACAGCGGCAAAGGCACCCGTTATGTATAGAGTTTTCTTACTTGGCTTATACATAGGACACTCCCTTAGTGCACAGCACCACTAATAACGAGAGCAAGACCTACAAAGATGCCAAAAACGAGGATACCCGCTGCTGTATTACCACGCATAATCTCTTCAGATAAATTATATTTTCGATGCCATAAATTAATAAACATATAGCCTGTTACAAATAATACAATTCCTAAAATAGCATATACGATACTGGCCACAACACCGTGCAATAAAGATGTATCAGCTGTAGCCACTACAGGAGACATGATGACAGCGCGCAAGATTTCACCAATGCCGATAAATGAACCTGCTGAGAGCCATGCGACAGCACAGTTACCACGCTTAATTTCTTCACTAAATTTTCCAGGCACGAAGAAATCAATAACAGTATTAGCTGTTAACATTAGAAAAATTCCAAAACAAGCATAAAAAATCGTCAATAATATATCTGGTATATAAATCATAATAAGCCTCCTAATAATATAATTTTGTATTGGATGTGTTATTAGAGTTGCTGGTAGGATACAACCGTTCGCGTCCCGTATTATCCCCTAGTCGAACCATAGTCGCATAGTTATCGAGTATATGAGAGCTGATTAATGTACGATCAATAATTTTCCAATCCTCTTGTGTCAATTTTGATTGTTCACATACCTTAACCTTAGTTTGTCCATCCGTATTGGTAATGATATACACCAAGTCCCCAGAATAAAATACAATAACTTCATGTCCCTCTTCTAAGTTGTCCCGCTCATTTTTAATATCACCATTCACAGAATCAATCAAATCTAATGCGGTGCTAACAGGGTCCAACGAAGACGTGTATACATAATCGCCATCCGAATCTGTTTTTGTATAATATGCAGATGTGTCATGCATATGTTCTTTCGCCGTATAAGGCACTCCAAACATAGCGCGTATACTATGCCAAGACAAATCATTGTCCGACCAAAACAGAAATAGTAAAAATAATACACCGATCCCTATAGAAGTAGCAACTCCTTCAAAGCGTTTTTTCAGCCGTTGATTCCGTTTCTTTTTACTAATAGCATTAGCTTCTGCATCATTACAGAGACGAATATTCCTCAAAGGAACACGTGCCCCTTCGGCGAACATCTTCTCCCCTTTAAACCAGTTTTCTTCAAAGAATACACTAGCACCGCCTTCACAAGGCAATTGGTATTCCTTGTAGCCAGCCCGGTCACCTACAGAAGCACCACTATCACCATCTACAGCTACAACCTTCTCTAAACCGATTTGATGTAACGTAAAACCCTTCGGCGCTCGTTTGCGATAAGATGTTCTAGATACAGTGCACCATTCATTATCATTGTATTCAATGGTAACCCATATTTTATCGGACCCCTCAACATCCTCGAGACCATATTCGTGCCAATAATCTCCAGGTGATTTTTGCATTGACGGCTTAGCTTTATAGGCCTGTTCCTGATCTGCTTTTGGAATAATCTCATTATATTTAATTTTTTCTGTTATTACATAACGGCTGCCCTGAACCTCAAGGACATCGTAACAATTAAACTCCATAAACAACCTCGTTAGAGTAGCAATAACCTATATGCGTCTAAACTACTCCCTCTCCTAAACGGGATTTAATGAAATTAAGCTTTAAAATAACCTACACGTTCATGAATCATTTCATTTTCAATAATAGAAATACCATATTGTTGCCCTATAGTAGCTGTTACAAGAACCTTAGCTACATCAGCAGTTTTTACAGGCTCTTGACTCATTAATACACGTGCTTTATTGATGACTCCAAATACAGCACAGCTAATACGCTCTACCAATTTAGGTTCTTCTCGAATCAATGTAGCTGGACGAGCAATAACAATCGCTTCAAAAGGCAACTCTAAAATAACCTCTTCTAATTGTCCTTTCATGGACATATAGAAGAATGGAGATTTTGGATTTGCCCCCAAAGAGGATACTAAACCATATTTTTTCACACCATTTTGAGCTGCAATGCGCGCCATTTCATACTGATACGTATAATCTACAGTCCATTGTGCTTCTTTAGAGCCCGCTTGTTTACGGTTTGTACCCATAGCAGAGAATAAGATATCTCCTGTTACTAAGTGTGCCCATTCACGAGGTTCATCAAAATTGACGATATGAACCGTTACCTTTGGAGATGTAAACGTAACTTGACGACGTACAAATACATGAACTTCTTGAATTTCATGATTATCAATTAATGATTCTACAATATGGCGACCTACTGCACCAGTAGCACCTAGTACTAACGCTTTCATACTTCACCTGCATCTCTTTCAGATTCTTCAGCAATAATCTCTTTTAAAAGTTTAACTTCTTCTTTTGTTAATGGTCGTTCCAGTAAATCAGGTCGCAATAATCGTGTCCGCTTCAAGGCTTCCTTTTGTCGCCAGGTAGCAATATTTTTGTGATGACCGCTACGCAATACATCAGGAACACCCCACCCTCTGAATTCTGGTGGCTTTGTATATTGCGGGCATTCTAATAGGGGTTCATAAAATGAGTCTTCTTGTGCACCACTCGCCGCACCTAATACGCCAGGAATCATACGAGCTACTGCATCGGCCACAACCATAGCTGGCAATTCACCACCAGTTAATACATAATCGCCAATAGAAATCGTTTCGTCTACTAAATGTTCCTCGACACGATAGTCTACACCTTCATAATGCCCACAAATGAGAACTATTTGATCGTACGTCGCTAATTCACGAGCCTTTTCCTGTGTGAACGGCTGACCTGTAGGTCCCATAAAAATAACACGACGTCGTAAACTTTCACTAGGATTACCAATGAGGCTCATTTCATCACACATCTCATCTACGGAATAGGCACTATTAATATGGCTATCATATTGAGCAATAACAGATTCTACCGCTTCAAAGATGGGAGGTGCCATCATAAGCATACCGGCCCCGCCACCATAGGGCGTATCATCTACTTGACCATGTTTATTATGGCTAAAGTCGCGAGGGTTAGTTACACCCATAGACAATCGTTCTGCTTCGATAGCCCGTTTTATGATGGAGTGACTAAAAAAGGCATCAAAAAACTCAGGAAATAAAGATATGATATCGATACGCATAGACCGTCCTCTGTACTTATTAACTCATATTAACTCATTAGCATTATCTATATATAGCTATATTATATAACTTTTACCATAATATACCTATATGTAGATAAAAAAAACCGCCTAAAGGATTATATCCATTCAGGCGGATCTACGATCATCAATTTATTATCCACATCGATGTCTTTAACGACGTCTTCAATGGCTGCAAATAATTGATCTGGTTCCCCATCTTTGGAAACCACATAGACATCATTAGCCCCCGGTTGTAATACATCAGTCACTGTGCCAAGCACATTTCCCTTTGTATCTTGTACTTCAAGACCAATGATATCAAAGATGTAATAGCGACCTTCAGGTAATTCCACTAAATCTTCACGACGCACTTGAATTTCTTTCTTACCAAATAATTCAGCTGTGTTTCGATCTGGAATCTCCTTAAAGGAGGCTAGTACAAATTGCTTATGAAATCGTGCGGATGCAACGTGGTATTCTTTACCATCGATGTAACAGGCATCCATATGCATAAACCGTTCTGGAAAATCGGTTTGAGGCATAATACGAAGATCACCCCGCACACCGTGCGGGGCGATGATAACACCTATTGTGATGAAATCGTTATGCTTCATTATTGACGAAACGCAACGATTTTACCGTCTTCTAATAGGATTTCAGCGCCCATCATGGCATCCAAATTATCCCCGATTTTAACGGTAACTGTTTGCTCTAATGTACCTTGAGGAATTTCAGTTCCTAAGGACAATTCTTGAGCATCTTTCAATTTAGCTGTTACTTCTTCTTTGAAAGCCAAGCGTTTATTTTTCTCTTCGTCGATTTGTTGACGAATCGCAGTAAGACTTGTAGCATCAACTTTAGCCGCATCAGCCAAAATACGTTGAGCTTGAAACTCAATTGCTTCCAAATCTTTATTCACCATATCAAGGCGAGTTTCAAGATCAGATACAATTTTCGCTTTCAAGTCTTCTGTTACTTTTGCTTTTACTGCTACAGGGACACGTAATGTCATTTCTTCCATTGGAATACTCCCTTTTAGACAATATCAACAGATATCTTTTTGTTCTCTTTAATAGCCGCCGCTTTCACCACAGCGCGAATCGCCTTCGCAATTCGTCCTTGCTTTCCGATGACTTTGCCCATATCCTCTGGAGCTACGTGAAGTTCGTAAACCTCCATATTCCCCTTTTGGACCATGGTAACAGATACGGCATCAGGCTGCTTCACTAATGATTTCGCAATTAATGAAATTAATTCTATCATCACAGTATGCCTCTCTATTAATTACTTTTTAGCGTCAGCAAATTTTTGCATAACGCCTTGTTTTTTGAACAAGGAGCGAACAGTGTCAGTAGGCTGAGCACCTTTAGCTAACCAAGCCAAAGCTTTTTCTTCGTCTACATTAACGATAGCTGGTTGTTTAGTAGCATCATATTGACCAATAGTGTCAACAGGACGACCTTCACGTGGAGCACGTGCGTCAGCAACAACGATACGGTAGAAAGGAGCTTTTTTAGCACCTAAACGAGTCAAACGAATTTTTAACATGTGAAATTCACCTCCTTATACTGATGTGGGTGGACAGGTTCAGCGCCCCTGCCCATGTATTACATAAACGGTAATTTAGGCATTCCAGGGAAGCCACCCTTACCGCCACGTAAACCTTGCATGCGCTTCATCATCTTCCGCGCTTCCTCAAATTGTTTCAACAAGCGATTTACATCTTGTACCTGAGTACCAGAACCTAATGCAATACGCTTGCGGCGAGAACCATTAAGAATACTTGGATTTTCTCGCTCTGCTGCCGTCATAGATGTAATGATAGCTTCAATGCGGCGCACCTCTTTACTGTTCAAATCAAGGTCTTTCAATTGATCCTTAATTTGTCCCATGCCTGGCAACATCCCAATAATATTTTGTAATGGCCCTAACTTTCTCACTTGGTTCATCTGTTTCAAGAAATCATCCAAGGTAAAATTGTTTTTCGCCATTTTCTTAGCCATTTCACGAGCTTCTTCTTCATCGATAGCGCCTTGAACATTCTCAATCAATGTTTTAAAGTCGCCCAAGTCGAGAATACGAGAAGCCATGCGGTCTGGATAGAATACATCGAAACCATCCATTTTTTCGCTCACACCTGTGAACTTAATTGGCAACCCTGTTACAGCTTTAATAGATAATGCAGCACCACCGCGCGCATCACCATCGAGTTTAGTAAGGATAACACCATCAACGCCTAATTTCTCATTAAACGTTTGTGCCGTTGTTACCGCATCTTGACCGATCATGGAGTCTACAACGAGTAGAATTTCATGAGGTCGAACAGCAGCTTTAATATTGGATAACTCATCCATGAGGACTTCGTCAATTGCCAAACGACCCGCTGTATCGATAATAACAACATCTTTCAACATATGCGTGCTTTGCTCTACAGCGCGACGCGCAATATCTACTGGATTAGCACCAGGTGTTTCATCAGCAAATACTGGAATATCGATTTGCTTCCCTACAACTTGCAATTGAGTAATCGCGGCTGGACGATATACGTCGGCAGCTACGAGCATTGGGTGCTTACCTTGTTTGCGAAGATATACTGCCAATTTACCAGCTGTTGTAGTCTTACCAGCACCTTGCAAACCAACGAGCATGATAATCGTTGGAGGTTTGCTAGAAATCATGATACGACTTTGTGTACCGCCTAAGAGAGCCGTTAATTCGTCATTTACGATTTTAATAACCGTTTGCGCTGGGTTCAAGGAGCCGAACACCTCTTCACCGAGGGCCTTTTCCTTGATGGACTTAACAAAGTCCTTTGCAACCATAAAATTAACGTCAGCTTCTAAAAGTGCAGTACGTACTTGACGCAACGCAAGATTGACATCTTCTTCTGTAATTTTGCCCTTTCCTTTTAAGGATTGAAAGGCTTCTTGCAGTTTTTCTGACAAGCTATCAAATGCCATAATATCCCTCCATTTGCGCCAATACTTGTTGTACCTTAGTCTCCGCTAGAACCTCTTTAGGCAATGTCTCTTTCAACTGTGAAAGCAAACCTTCCCGCTGTTCATATTGTTCTACCAAGTGCAATTTTGATTCGTAATCATTTAAAATGTGTCGAGCACGCTGTAAATTATCGTGTACAGCTTGCCGTGATACACCTAATTCCTCAGCAATCTCGCCAAGGGACATATCGTCTTCGTGGTGAAGTTGTAAGGACATGCGTTGCTTGTCCGTCAATAGTGGCCCGTAGAAATCTAAGAGCAAACTGATCAGTACTCGTTCTTCCATTTCGCCACCTCCATCACTGTCAAGTCATATTACTTTACATATACTACAGCATAAAAAAAGATGTGTCAAGTAGAAATACTTAACACATCTTTTGATTATTATATTACATCTAATATATGATTCCATCCACTACATAAAAATATTAATCAACTGCATATATTACATATAAAATTTCATATACTATAATTGATAATAGTTTTTATATTTTAACTTTTATATCTACTATAATATGCTATAATATAAATATCTAATATTTTCAATATAAAAACAGGAGGTATTTTATGAATACCAAACAATACGACCTCATCGTCCTAGGTTTCGGCAAAGCCGGTAAAACATTGGCAGCAAAATTTGGCTCTATGGGCAAATCTGTTGCTATGATTGAAGAAAACCCACTTATGTATGGTGGCACATGTATTAATATTGCATGTATCCCAACTAAAACGATGATTATAGCCGCATCAAAAGGCTTATCTTACGATCAAGTATTAAACCAACGCGAGGTAGTTACCTCTCGTTTACGCAATAAAAACTTCGGTATGTTAGATACAAATGAACATGTCGATGTATATACTGGACATGGTGAATTTATTAGTAATAAAGAAATCGCCGTTACAGCTGGGGAAGATAAAATCATCTTATCTAGTGAAACAATTATTATTAACACTGGTGCTGTAGCGATTAAGCCTAATATTGATAGCATCGACACAGCAACAGGCTTCTATAATAGCACAGAAATCCAACAATTATCCCCTCAACCAAGTACTCTAGGCGTCATCGGCGCGGGCCCTATCGGCCTCGAATTTGCTAGCCTATACGCTAAACTAGGTACAAAGGTAACAGTATTTAATATTGAATCTAGCATCTTAAAACGGGAAGAACCGATTGTACAAGAATTAGCTAACGAGTACTTGACTGAGCAAGGTATTACTATTCTTAACGATGTAACATTAAACTCTGTATCTAATGATGGCAACAAACCTGTTATTACTGCAAATGGTCAAAACTATACGTTTGATGCCGTTTTATATGCTACAGGTCGCAAACCAAATACAGCTAACATCGGTTTAAAAAATACGGATATTACTACTAACGAACGCGGTGCTATCGTAGTTAATGATACGTGTGAAAGCTCCGTTCCTGGTGTATATGCAGTAGGCGATGTAAACGGTGGTCCTCAATTTACGTATATTTCTCTCGATGACTTCCGCATTGTATTTGGTGCTCTTACAGGTAATGGCCAATACACATTAAAAGATCGCAAAAATATTCCTTACACAACATTCTTAACACCCCCACTGGCTCGTGTAGGTCTCACAGAAGAAGATGCTATCAACAAAGGATATACAGTTAAAACTAAAGAAATGCTCGTAGCTACCATGCCAAGAGCTCATGTAAACGACTATTTAAAAGGTGCTTTTAAAATTGTAGTAAATGCAGATAACGATTTAATCCTCGGTGCTACACTTTATTCTCAAGGTGCTGAAGAGTTGATTAACCTCATTAAAATAGCTATGGATAACAACATTCCATATACATATTTCAAAAATCAAATCTTCACACATCCTACCATGGCAGAAAACCTAAACGACCTCTGTAACTTTTAATGCCATAAACAAACTTAATAACAATTGATATATACTGAAAAATAAAAGGGCGCTCATTAGCTAACATATATGCTAATGAGCGCCCTTTGACCTATTCATAGTACCTATTATTAAGATAGTTCCATATAGCATCTGCAATTGTTCTCTCTATTAGTTTTTTGTAAATAATCTACGTACTACCTTTTGTAGCTTTGGTGTCAATATAATAGCCACCACAATACCTGCAGCACTAGTAATTAAAGAGTATTGAATTTTGCTAGCTGCTACGGCTGCACTTTCAAGAACAAACCACCATGCTAAGAAATAGCCAAATGCAGTCCAAATTGTACCAATAATAAGAGCAATCAAAATGCGTGTAAAGGATGCTGTTGGCTTTGTAATGGATGGAGGCAAGTAACCTGCTGTCATACCACCTACAATAAGACCTGCAATACCTTTAATAAAGAAAGAGAATACAATGTATTGCGTATGTCCACCAAAAAGATCAAATAATGCAGAACCAATGGCCGCACCTAAACCACCATATAAGCCGCCAAAAAGAATGGATGATGTGAATAATGCGGCTGACCCTAAATGAACCATGGCCCCACCTGGTATTTCAATGCGAATCGTTGTTGCTACTGCACATAAGGCAGCAATAAATCCAATATATACAATATCGTGCGTGTTTAATTTCATAATCTAGCTCCTCTCTTTTAGCTGAATAACTATATTTAGTATAACAAATCTCACTCAATCTAAAAATACCGATTTCGTAGGAATTAAATAACAAAGCACCTATACCATGGTATAGGTGCTTTATAAACTTTAATCAACTCTATCAAATATTATGTGTTATAAGATACAAGTTAAATTAAATCTTAGCTCGTTTCAAGCGAAGGGAGTTACCCACAACGGTAACGGAGCTAAATGCCATCGCTGTACCTGCAATCATCGGATTTAATGCGCCGACAGCAGCTAATGGAATACCAATGCAGTTAAAGATCAACGCCCAGAATAGATTTTGTTTAATATTAGTCATAGTCTTACGACTGAGGCGTACTGCTTGTACTAGTGTGTGTAAATCATTTCTTACAAGAACGATATCTGCTGCCTCTACGGCAATATCTGTACCACTACCAATAGCAAAACCAATATCTGCCGTTACAAGAGCTGGTGCATCATTGATACCATCACCAACCATGCCCACTACCAGACCTTTATCTTGTAACTCTTTTACCTTGCTAGCTTTATCTTGAGGCAAGACTTCTGCAATAACGTGAGTAATACCTGCTTGTTTAGCAATATATTGAGCCGTACGTCGATTATCACCGGTAAGCATCCACACATCGATACCTTGAGACTGTAATTCTTTTACCACCTCAATAGTTTCTGGACGCAATTCATCCTCTACAGCCCATAATGCACTGATGACACCATCTACAGCAAGAACAGACACGGAAGCACCTTGTTCTTCATAGTGTAGAATATCGTCTTGAACTGCACTTAAATCGTAACCTAATTCAGACATCCAACGGCTATGACCAAGTTGTACAGATACGCCTTGGTATGCGCCTTGCAAACCTTTACCAGGTACATCACCAAAGCTTTCAAGTTCTACACCTTTACCTTTGTAACCATGATCTTCACCATAGTAGACCATAGCCTTTGCAATCGGATGAGATGTGCCACTTTCTAGAGCTATCATAATAGACATATTTGTGCTTTCATCACCATTATAATTTTTGAAAGCCGTTACATCGAGAACACCTTGTGTAAGAGTGCCAGTTTTATCCATAACGATAGCATCGAGTTTACCAGCTTTTTCAAGATATTCCGCACTCTTGATGAGAACACCATGCTCCGCACCTAAGCCAGAGCCTACCATAATAGATGTTGGTGTAGCGAGACCAAGGGCACAAGGACAAGCGATAACAAGCACTGCTGTAGCATTAATGAGAGCTACATTAACAGAATCGCCTACAATAAAATACCATACAAGACCAGTCAATATAGCGAGACCAATAACGGTAGGCACAAAATATTGAGCAACGATATCTGCAATACGTTGAATACTTGCTTTAGAGGTTTGAGCTTCCTCTACGACTTTAATAATTTGAGAGAGCATTGTATCAGAACCGATACGTTTTGCTTCCATCGTGAAAGCACCACTCAAGTTAATAGTCGCCCCAATTACCTCGGAACCTACTTGTTTTTCTACAGGCAAGCTTTCACCGGTAAGCATAGCTTCGTCTACAGTAGAATAACCTTCAGTAACAGTACCATCTACTGGAATTTTTTCACCGGCCCGAACTTGTAAGATATCACCTGCTACAACCTTAGATGTAGGAATATCTACAAACTCACCATTGCGCAACACATGAGCCGTTGCAGGTTGTAAGGCAATTAATTTTTGAAGTGCCTCAGAGGTACGCCCCTTAGCAATTTCTTCTAAGAGTTTGCCAAGAAGGATGAATGTAATGAGCCATGCAGAGGTTTCAAAGTAAATACCATGAGGACCAAGTTCTGGATGGAACTGCCAATTATAAATACTGAATAGATAAGCAACAGTCGTACCCATTACAACGAGAACATCCATGGTAAGGGCACCATTCTTCACCGCACTCCACGCACTCTTATAGAACATAAGGCCCGGACCGAACTGAGCAATGGTAGCAAGAATGAACTCTACCCATACTGGCAAGGCTTCAATACCGAATCGATGGAGCGTCATATTCACCATCATAGGCACAGCCATACAAGCTGCAACTATTAATCGGATAATATGAGGCTTTAAATTTACTTTTTCTATTTCTTGTTTTGTTTCATCTGCCTCTGCAGCACCGAAACCAATATTTGTAATGGCATCGATAATTTGTTGTGGTTCTACAGTAGAACCGTCTTTATATTCAACGCTTCCCTTACGAGTGAGTAGATTAACCTTTACAGTTTCTACGCCATCAATCTTAGAAACAACGTTTTCAACGCGCTTTACACAAGCAGCACAGTGCATACCAGTAATATCAAACTCTTGTTTCTTCTTGCTCATCATATCACTTCTTTCTACCAGAATCTTCAAAGATATATGTTCCTATATATCTATATAAGTCAGAAACTCATAGTAAACATATCATACATCGATAGCAGCGTATTTTATAAACACATATGGTTTAATATATGAACAATTACATGAGTATTCATTCATAGGTCTATAATCAATAATAACATAAATTATCATTACGTCAATATCCTACTAAATCTGGAGGACTATTCCTTTTTCATAGGGGATTTAACATGTCCCCACCTATACACAACATTCATAAATAGATTATAATAAAGTGATGATGAATAAACATAAACTTTGATTCTAAAGGAGGTGAATATATGTCTGAATCAATAAGCCCTATAATAGAATTTACTTCAGTAGCGAAGGAATTTCGCCATGAATATGTTGTTGAGAAGTCACGTTTTATCACAACTGTATGCCCTTGTTCTACAGAAGAGGAAGCGCAGGCTTTTATCGGCCGTATCAACAAAGAATTTTGGGATGCACGTCATAATTGTACAGCCTTTGCATTAGGACCAAAACAAGAACAACAACGCTCTTCTGACAATGGTGAACCATCTGGTACAGCTGGTAAACCTATGTTAGAAGTACTCAAAAAAACAGGTATTACCAATGTGGCCGTCGTAGTAACGCGCTATTTTGGAGGTATTAAGCTAGGCGCAGGTGGCTTGATTCGTGCATATTCACACTCCGTTGCAGAAACCTTACGTCTTGCCCCTAAAGAACTACACACAACACGAACTCAGTTGCAGGCTACCATCGACTATTCCATGTATGGAGCTATAGAAAGATATGTGCAAGATCAAAAACTACATTATGAAGCAAGTTTTGGCGAACATGTAGATATTACTATTTTAGTACCTCCTACTGATGTAGAACGCATACAAAAAGAGCTCCAAGACATGAGTCATGGAGCTGCTACTTGTACTATATTAGATTCTATTGAAGTGGTGCTACCGCTAGAACAATAATCTTACTGACACGCACATTAATTAGTTATCACTATGGACTAATCCACTTATGCCTTGACTTAGTTCGTGACGTTTTTCATTAGTCAATGGATGAGGCCATACGCGTTCTAGTTGTTTTTTACGGCTAAGACCTGTATTATGTGCAGTCATTAATCTACGTGCTTCCCAGTTACGAATTGCTTTACCTAATGTTCTTTTTACTACGCCCATGATAGTACCTACTTTCTTAATCACTATATTATATAAAAATTTGTGATAAGGATAGAAAGTTTATTTTAAACACATTATTCTTTCTCTTTCCTTGATAACTATAGTATATATACCATTTTATTAAATGTGAAATTACTATTACTTAGTTCGTTATAAATTTTATTTATCTTATTTTGTGTATAATAGGGAGATTCTATGGATACATCTTACTACCACAATTTTATTACCCTCGTTCAAACGGGCAATATGACACAGGCCGCAGAGATTCTTCATATTACACAACCCGCTTTAAGTAAACAATTAAAATACTTAGAAGCTGAATTTGGGGCTCAACTCATCAATATCAAGCGAGGTCAACGAGGATCGAACTTACAACTTACTGATGCAGGTAAAATCTTCTACGAAAAAGCCCAACAACTATGTTCTATTGAAGAATCTACGTATAATGCGGTGCATCAGTTAAATTCACGCATTGAAGGTACGTTGAGAATCGCTACCTCTGCATCTCGTTCCACACCAATCGTACAACAATATTTACCAGCCTTTTCCATGAAATACCCATCAGTTCACTTTGAAATCTATGAAGGACTGATGACGAATGTAGTTAATCAACTGATTAATGGTAATGCTGAGCTAGGAATTGCCAACATTCAAATGGTAGACACTGACAAATTTGATATTCTTCTCACACAAGAAGAACACTTATATGCTATCTTCCGTCGTGATGTATTCTGGATAGACCGTGAACATGATACAATCACTTGGGATGATATCAAAAAGTGCCCATTATCCCTCTCCGGCGGCTCTGTACGAATGATTATGCAATCTAGCTTGACAGATATGGACCAACTCAATGCCGTTGCTATCACTACAACTAAGAGTTCTGCCATCGAATGGGCATCTTCTGGTAGAACTGTCTCTTTAGTTCCTATGGATGGAAAAGAGCTTGTTAACCATCGTAAAATGGCCCGCATTAAATTACCAGAATTCTCTGGAGATTTCAAAAAAGCATTTATTACCCTCAAAGGACATGCTTTATCTCCGGTAGCACAGCAATTTATTGATTTCTATAAAGCATATGTATAATTAAAGTTCTACATATGATTACTATTATGATATCAACAGTTTCCACGATTGGTACCTACCCTATGTTATATACCAATACAATACATAAGAAAAGACCTAGTACATTATGTACTAGGTCTTTTCTTTGTAATCTTAATATGTGTGGTAATCCATCTAAGCTACACAAGTAAAATTTTAGTCCTTACATTTACTAGCTACAAGCTATTACTACCCTTGATGTACAGCACCTACTATATCAGTAATGCTGTTAAGATTATATTGTTCCACATAATCGCCCATTTCACGAGCAATACGAGAAATAGCCGTCGGATCTACCATCGTAGCAACCCCAACTTGAACTGCTTGTGCACCAGCCATCATAAATTCAATAGCATCAGTGCCTGTCATAATGCCACCAAGGCCCATAATAGGAATATTGACCCCTTTATACACTTGGTGCACCATGCGAAGTGCAACCGGTTTAACAGCTGGCCCAGATAAACCACCATAAATATTACCCAAAACAGGTTTACGACGATGGATATCTATAGCCATGCCGAGAATGGTATTAATGAGGCTTACCCCATCACCACCACCAGCTTCTACAGCCTTTGCGATTTCCACAATATCCGTAACATTTGGTGAAAGTTTTACAATAACAGGCTTATCTGTTACTTTACGAACCGCTTTTGTTACCTGTTCTACTACCTTTGGATCTATACCAAAAGCCATTCCTTCACAGGCAACATTTGGGCAAGATACATTAACTTCAAGGCCTGCAATACCATCTACAGATAATGTTTCTGCCATCCACGCAAATTCCTCCACTGTACCAGCAGACATATTGGCTAGCAATGGTACATCATATTTCTTGAGGTCTGGCAAAATATCTGTAACAAAATGTTCTGCCCCTGGATTTTCAAGTCCAATACAGTTTAATACACCAGATGGTGTTTCTGCAATACGAGTTCCTGGATTACCATGGCGACCTTTAGGCGTTAATCCTTTTACCGAAATAGCACCTACTTCATTACTAAGGTCTAAATAACCAGCATACTCAGGACCATTACCAAAGGTACCAGACGCAGCGATAATAGGATTTTTCATCTTAATCCCGCAATAATCTACAGCAAGCTTTGGATTAGGCGTAACGGTGTTATTTAAATCGCGTTCACTCATTAAAAGAACACCTCCTCAGCTGGGAATACAGGACCATCTTTACAAACTTTATAACGTTTGCCACCAGCACCATCACAAGCGCAGCCTAAACAACCGCCTGTACCACATCCCATGCGTTCTTCAAGAGATACTTGGCATAGTACATTGAGCTCTTTAGCAACTTGTGCGACACCCTTCATCATCGGTGTAGGACCACAAGTCATAACAGATGTGAACGTATTAGCGTTAATAAGTTCTGGCATAATCGCTGTAGGGAAACCTTTTGTACCTACGCTACCATCATCAGTAGTGATATGCACCTCTACAGGCGTATCTTTGAATAAGTCTGCCCAGAAGGTTTCACTTTCATTTCTAAAGCCCAAAATAACTTGTGCTTCTTCACCGTTTTGCAAGTGAGACGCTATGCATAGCATCGGTGCAATACCAACACCACCACCAACAAGTAGCATATTATTAGATGTTACAAATGGTTCACCTAAAGGTCCTAAACAATCTAATGTATCACCAGGCACGAGATGTGTCATAATTTCAGTTCCCTTGCCTACGACGCGATACAAAAGGGTAATAGTCCCCTTTTGTACATCGAATCCAGCATAGCTAATAGGGCGACGCAATAATGGCGCCGTAGAGTTCGCTACGCGAACATTACAAAACTGTCCTACCTTTGCTTCTGCTGCCTGTTTTGGTGCGTGAATATCCATAATCCACACATCAGAGCCTATTTGCTCATTGCGAACGACTTCGCCCTGTTCTACATAGCCACTCATGGTTTTACTCCAATTCAAAATCCTGTAATGCTTCTACGTTGTAGTTAGCATCATCTTTTCGGTTTGCTACAACGCGCAATACTTCGCGAGCTGTATCGAGACTTGTTAAGCATGGTGTACCCATTTCTACCGCAAGACGACGCAATTGGAAGCCTTCACGTTCAGGACGTTTACCTGCAGTCAATGTATTAAGTACAAGATCGACTTTGTCTTGACGAATGTGGTCAGCACAGTTGTCATCACCTTCAGAGATTTTGTTAACTACCTTGCAGTCAACGCCATGTTCTTTGAAGTATTTACCAGTACCACCAGTTGCTTCAATGTGATAGCCCAATTCAATAAAGCCTTTTGCTAATTGACTAGCTTCCTCTTTATCACGGTCTGCTACCGTCATGAGAATTGTACCATCTTCTGGGATACGCATGTTGGCGCCATTGATTGCTTTAAATAAAGCTTCAGAATATGTACGTCCAATACCCATAACCTCACCGGTAGATTTCATTTCAGGTCCAAGAGCGATTTCTACAAGGCCCATTTTGGAGAAGGAGAATACAGGTGCTTTTACAGCTACATATGGCTTGTTAGGTACAAGACCAAGTGGCAAGCCTAATTCTTTTAAGCTTTCACCAAGGGCAATTCGTGTTGCACATTCAACCATATTGATACCTGTAACCTTAGAAATGAATGGTACGGTACGACTAGAACGAGGGTTAACTTCGATAACATTAAGTTCCCCATCAGCCACAATATATTGAATATTAAGAACACCTTTAACATTAAGGCCAATTGCAATACGGCGTGTATAATCAACAATTTGATCTATAATTTCTTGACTTAAATGTTGAGCTGGATAAACGGCCATGGAGTCACCAGAGTGAACACCGGCGCGTTCGATTTGTTCCATAATGCCAGGGATACAAACATCAGTACCATCGGAAATAGCGTCAACCTCTACCTCCATGCCAACCATGTAACGGTCGATAAGTACTGGATGTTCCTTAGATGCTACTACGGCTTCCTTCATGTATACATCGAGTTCTTTATCGTTGTATACGATTTCCATAGCACGACCGCCCAATACATAAGAAGGACGAACGATTAATGGATATTTCAAGTTTTTAGCTGCTGCTAGGGCTTCTTCATCAGAGGTTACAAGAGCACCTACTGGACGAGGAATACCAAGTTTTGCCAATAATTCATCAAAACGTTCACGGTCTTCCGCCATGTCGATGCTATCTACGGATGTACCGAGAATTTTTACACCGCGCTTAGCCAATGGACCCGCCAAGTTGATAGCTGTTTGACCACCAAATTGAGCAATAACGCCAGCTGGTTTTTCTTTATCAATGATTTCCATTACATCGTCCACTGTTAATGGTTCGAAGTACAAGGAATCAGAAATATCGAAGTCTGTAGACACCGTTTCTGGGTTATTGTTGATCATAATAGATTGGTAACCCGCTTTACGAAGTGCCCAAGAGGAATGCACAGAGCAGTAGTCAAACTCTACACCTTGACCGATGCGAATTGGACCAGAACCAAGTACTACAACGGATTTTTCACCTAGTGGTTTAACTTCATCTTCTTGTGCATAAGCACTATAGTAGTATGGTGTTTTAGATTCGAATTCTGCAGCACATGTATCTACATATTTATAGGTTGGAAGAATATTCCATTCTTTACGTTTTGCCCGAACATCTTCTACAGTTGTATTAGCGTAACGAGCAATAACAGAATCAGTGAAAGAATAACGTTTTGCTTTGCGCAAGACCTCTTCTGTTAATCCATGTTCATCTAACGCTTTTTCTACATTAACAATATTTTTGATTTTTTCAATAAAGAATGTATCAATTTTTGTAATGTAATGAATTTTTTCTACACTAATCCCCTTGCGAAGGGCTTCTGCTACAACATAGATACGTTCATCATCTACTAAATGTAAACGTTCAATCAATTGTTCCATGGACTCATGACCGATTTTCTTAAGTTCAATATGATCTAAACCAATTTCCAAGGAACGGATAGCTTTTAACAAAGAACCTTCTAAAGAGCGATCGATAGCCATAACCTCACCAGTCGCCTTCATTTGAGTGCCCAATGTACGGTCTGCCAAATTGAATTTTTCAAATGGCCAACGTGGGAACTTAGTTACTACATAGTCCAGTGTAGGCTCGAAGCATGCTTTTGTTTCGCCTGTTACAGCATTTGTAATTTGATCCAATGTCATGCCTACTGCAATTTTTGCAGCTACCTTCGCAATTGGATAGCCAGTTGCTTTAGATGCTAATGCAGAGGAACGGGATACACGAGGGTTTACTTCGATAACGATATATTCATTGCTATTAGGATTCAAGGCGTATTGTACGTTACAACCACCTTCGATTTTCAAATAACGAATAATTTCTACAGATGCAGTACGAAGCATTTGGTATTGAATATCGTTCAATGTTTGGCTTGGTGCCACAACGATGGAGTCACCAGTATGTACGCCAACAGGATCGATATTTTCCATGTTACATACGATGATACAGTTATCTGCACTATCGCGCATTACTTCGTATTCGATTTCCTTCCAACCTGCAACTGAACGCTCCGCCAAAATTTGATGGATTGGTGAAAGTTTCAAACCACGGCGTGTGATTTCATACATTTCATCTTCGTTATGTGCAATACCGCCACCAGTACCACCCAATGTATATGCAGGACGGATGATGATAGGATAACCAATGCGATTAGCAAAGGCTACAGCTTCTTCAAGATCATTAAAGATATCGGATTCAGGAACTGGTTGGTTGATTTTCTTCATCGCTTCTTTGAATAGCTCACGGTCTTCGGCTTGTTTAATTGCTTCAAGAGTTGTACCAAGAAGTTTTACACCGTATTCTTCTAATACGCCAGCTTCAGACAATTGTACGGCCATATTAAGACCTACTTGGCCACCTAATGTAGCCAATAAGCCCCAAGGGCGTTCTTTTTTGATTACTTCTGTTACGAATTCAAGACTAATTGGTTCTACATATACGCGGTCTGCAATATCTGTATCAGTCATAATTGTAGCAGGATTGGAGTTAACCAATACTACTTTATAACCTTCTTCACGAAGGGAACGGCATGCTTGTGTACCAGCATAGTCAAACTCTGCAGCTTGGCCGATAATAATTGGACCAGAACCAATTACAAGTACTTTTTTTGCTTCTGTGGTCATATTATTTTCCCTTTCTCATTAAGTCTTCAAATTCGTCAAATAAATATAGATTATCAGTAGGTCCTGGGGACGCTTCTGGGTGATATTGTACAGAGAAAATAGGCAATTCTTTATGGCGCATTCCTTCTACAGTGCCATCATTTACACTGCGATGTGTAATTTCTACAAAGTCTGGCAAGGAAGTATCATCTACTGCATAGCCATGGTTTTGAGATGTAATATATACGCGGCCTGTACGTAAATCTTGTACTGGATGGTTAGAGCCACGGTGACCAAATTTTAATTTAAATGTTGCACCACCATAGGCTTGTGCCAATACTTGATGACCCATGCAAATGCCGAAGATAGGTTTTTTACCGAACAATTTCTTTACCTCTTCTACGGCATAGCCAAGATCTTGAGGGTCTCCAGGGCCGTTGGATAAGAACACACCATCTGGATTTGCTGCTAATACATCTTCAGCCTTAGCATCTGCAGGGAACACTGTTAATCGGCAACCAGCTGCTTCTAAAGAACGAAGGATATTTTCTTTTACACCATAGTCCATTACAGCTACATGGAACTCTGCATTTTTATCGCCACGCATACCTTGCCATTTTGTAGTTACACGCATAACTTGATCTGTTGGCAAGTCTTGTTTAAATAATTTTTGGATATCTTCCATAGGGTAATCAGAACGTACAAGTACGCCTTTCATTACACCATGATTACGAATAACACGTGTAATAGCACGTGTATCTACATCATAAAGGCAAGGGATGCCGTGTAAACGAAGATACTCGCTAAATAGCCCTTCATTTTGCCAGTTAGATGGGAAATCACACAGTTCGCCTACGATAAAGCCTTTACAATATGGTTTAGGACCTTGAGTAATAGCATTCAATGTACCATAATTACCAATCAAAGGATATGTTAATGTAATAATTTGATCCGCATAGGACGGGTCAGTCAAGATTTCTTGATACCCTGTCATACCTGTGTTAAATACAACTTCCCCTAATGTAGGAGCGCCACCTAATAAGGAACCTTCAAACACGGAACCATCTTCAAGAACTAACTTGCCTTTCATTATAAGACTACGCCCTCCTTCATAACTACTTTGCCATCAACTACTGTAAGTTTGGCCTTACCTGTAACAGTCATACCATCAAATGGACTGACTTTGCCTTTTGTATAAAATTTATTTCGATCTACTGTCCACTCTTCTGTTGTAGAGAATACAGTAATATCTGCTGGTTTACCAACCTCAAGAACACCTGCATCAAGGCGCATTAATTCAGCTGGACGTGTACTCATATAGTACACAACTTGGTCAATACTGAGTTTATCTGGACCATATGCATTAGTAATAACCGCTGCCAAAGATGTTTCGAGACCACTGAAACCATTTGGTGCACAGCAGAACTCATGGTCTTTTTCTTCATACGCATGTGGTGCATGGTCTGTAATAATTGCATCAATTGTGCCATCTTTCAAGCCTTCTAATAATGCTTGGCGATGATCTTCGGATCGAATTGGAGGAGCCATTTTGAACGCTGGGTTATATTCGCGTAAATATTCATCTGTGAAAGATAAATGTTGGCTTGTAACTTCACATGTTACATTAAGACCTTTTGCTTTTGCACGACGAACCATATCTACAGTATTTTTACTACTTACGTGAGCAATATGAATGTGACCACCTGTCATTTCAGACAACAAGATGTCACGAGCAACAGCCAAATCTTCAGCTACTGCAGGACGACCAATAACACCTAATTCATAAGAAACGATACCTTCATGCATATGACCATTTTTAGTCAATGTAATGTCTTCCGCATGGTCGATAACCATTTTATTGAACATGGAGGAGTATTCTAAGGCACGACGCATAAACGCAGCATTTTCTACATAGTGACCATCATCGGAGAAGGCTACTACACCGGCTTCTGCCATATCACCCATTTCAGCAAGTTCTTTGCCTTCAAGGCCTTTTGATACAGCACCAATAAATTCTACTTTTACAACACCTGTAAGCTCAGCCTGTTTTTGTAAGCCTCTTACAAGAGCAGCATTATCTACAACTGGATTTGTATTAGCCATAGTTACAACACGTGTGAAACCACCTGCTGCAGCCGCTTGTGTACCGGAGTGGAAGTCTTCTTTCGCCTCTTGGCCTGGTTCACGTAAATGTGTGTGAATATCGATAAGGCCCGGTGCTACGATAAGACCTGTTGCATCATATACTTCAGCGCCTTCAGCACTCAAGTTTTGTCCGATGGCTGCAATTTTACCATCTTTTACAAGAACATCTGCTACTTCGTTTTGTTTTTTTGCCGGATTAACTACCGTACCATTTTTAATAAGCAAGCTCACTACCGTCACCTCCGATAATAGTTAAGTACAATACCGCCATACGTACAGCTACGCCATTACGTACCTGTTCTTGAATTACGGATTGATCAGAATATGCTACATCTGGTGCAATTTCAAGGCCCCGGTTCATAGGACCTGGGTGCATTACCATTACATCATCTTTAGCCAATTTCAATACATCATTATTAATACCAAAGATACGTGCATATTCTCTATTTGTAGGATACAATGCAGAATGAATACGTTCTAATTGAATGCGAAGTACGTTAACTACATCTGCATCAGCCACTGCTTCACGAATATCGTGGTGAACGGTAACACCTAATTTTTCGAGCTCTGGATATACCATTGTACGAGGGCCAGCCAAATGGACTTTAGCACCCATTTTTGTAAGGCCATAAATGTTAGATCTTGCTACACGGCTATGCATAATATCGCCTAAGATAACAACTTTTAAGCCTTCAATAGATTCTTTTTTCTCTAAAATGGAGTACATATCTAATAATGCTTGTGTTGGATGTTCATGAGCGCCATCACCAGCATTGATAATAATAGGATCTACTGCTTTAGTAGCATATAGAGGAGCCCCTTCTGCACTATGACGCATTACGATAGCATCCGTGCCCATATAGGATAATGTTAGCAAAGTATCACGGAAGCTTTCACCTTTACCCATGGAAGAACCGCTAGGAGAAAGATTGATAACGTCAGCCCCTAAATATTTGCCGGCTAATTCAAAGGAACTACGGGTACGAGTACTTGGCTCCATAAAGAGGTTAATAATAGATTTCCCCTTTAAAAGTGGAACCTTCTTATCATCAGAAAGAACGATTTTCTTCATTTTCTTTGCCACATTCAAAATCAATTTGATTTCTTCAGGTGACACATTTTGCAAACCCAATAAATGTTTGCCTTTTAGGCTAACTTGTCCCATGATTTCCTCCTAACTCACGTAACAAAAAAGACCTTTTGCCCAGGGCAAAAGGTCAAATAGTTTGCACAAAGAAGCCCTTATGGGGGCGCTTCAACTATATTCCTTTCTCAGCCTCTCTGGACTAAATTAAAAGGTTTTGTACTATGCAATGGTCTCTCGTACCATAGGTGCATTTTCTTTATTTATTGTACTGAATCTGCCCTTGAAAGTCAATGTAAAAGCGAAAGTTCATAAGTATTTTAAAAAGAGGACAAGCCCAGTAAAGTGGCTTGTCCTCTCTATACTTACATCATTATCCGAATCCCCAAAACCTATAATTAGACATTACTAGTTTTTATTATTATGATCATGGATTATCGATTCATAGGATATAATCTTGGTGGATTTTGATCATCATTTTGTTGATCTTGCTGTGAACCATATGGAGCTTGACCTTGTTGATCATAAGTCATTGGATTCTGTTGTGCATATTGTTGATTATGCTGAGGTTGACGTTGATCACGACGACGTGTATTTTGAGATGCAGTCGGTCTTGGTTTAGTCAATTCATCAATAGATACAGCATTCGGAATCGTTACGGAAGGAGTATCTTCGTGGACGTCATCAAGTTCACTGAAGGAAGGTCCTGTCTTAGCCGCTTGAGCAGCCTTACGTTCTGCCTCAATTTGTTGACGTGCAAGCTCTGCACGACGACGAGCATTTTCTTGCTGTTCTTTGACACGTTGAATTGCTTCAGCTCGTTCTTTTGCTTTACGTTCCACTTCAGCTTGTGCAAGTGCTTGTTGACGAGCTTCTTCTGCTTTGCGTTCCGCTTCTAAATGAGCTTGGTAGCGTTCTTCAGCAATACGTTTTGCCTCTGCTGCTTGACGTTCAGCTTCTGCTCGTTCTGCAGCCAATCTAGCTTGTTCAGCCTTACGTGCCTCAGCAGCTATACGAGCTTCTTCGGCTTTACGCGCTTCTTCTGCTCGTCTAGCTTCTTCTATGCGACGAGCTTCCTCTGCTCTACGAGCTTCTTCTGCACGTTTCGCTTCGGCTGCGATTCGAGCTTCCTCAGCCTTACGAAGTTCTTCTGCCCGTTTTGCTTCAGCTGCGATTCGAGCTTCCTCGGCCTTACGCAATTCTTCCTGACGTTTTGCTTCAGCAGAAACGCGAGCTTCTTCAGCTTTACGAGCCGCTTCAAGTCGTTCTTGTTCAGCCTTGCGTTGTGCCTCAAGTTTAGCTACTTCTAAGCGACGTGCTTCTTCTGCGCGGCGTGCTTCTTCTGCCTTACGCGCTTCTTCTGCTTTACGGGCCGCTTCAATTCTTGCCTCTTCAGCCTTACGCGCTTCTTCTGCACGTTTAGCCTCTGCTGCAACACGAGCTTCCTCTGCTTTACGGGCCGCTTCGATTCTTGCCTCCTCAGCCTTTCTCGCTTCTTCTGCACGACGTGCTTCTTCAGCTTTTCTTGCCGCTTCAATACGTTGTGCTTCTAAGGCTGCTTTTGCTTCTGCCGCTTTACGAGCATCTTCTTGACGTTTTGCTTCTAACGCAGCCTGTTCAGCTGCACGTTGGGCTTCTAATGCAGCTTTCGCTTCGGCCGCTTTACGTGCTTCTTCGGCACGACGAGCTTCCAATGCTTCTTGTTCTGCTTTTCGTTGTGCTTCTAAGCGAGCTTTTGCTTCTGCAGCTAAGCGTTCTTCTTCAGCTTTTTTAGCTTCTAATGCAGCCTTTTCTGCTGCCCGTTGTGCTTCAAAACGAGCCTTAGCTTCAGCGGCTTGTCTAGCTTCTTCTGCCTTTCGTGCTGCTTCAATACGAGCCGCTTCAATTCTACGTTCTTCTTCAAGACGTTTTGCTTCGGCCGCTACACGAGCTTCCTCCGCTTTACGTGCTGCTTCTAAACGATCGGCTTCGGCCTTTCTAGCAGCTTCAATACGCGCCATTTCAGCTTTACGTTCTTCTTCGGCCTTACGAGCTTCAGCTACCTTTCGATCAAGCTCAGCTTTTCTTTCTGCCTCTAAGCGTTTAGCCTCTTCTGCTTGTCGCATTTCCTCAGCCTTTTTCGCTTCTAAGGCCGCTTTGTCTTTAGCAGCTTGCGCCTCTTGAGCAGCCTTCAACTCGGCAGCCTTACGATCAGCTTCAGCTTTCTCAGCCATTTTACGCTCAATTTCAGCATGTTTAGCTTCTGCAGCCTTGCGTGCTATTTCTGCTTTTTCGGCAGCTAATTTAGCTTCTTCCGCTTTTTTACGAGCTAATGCTTCCTCAGCTTCTTTCGCTTTTTTAAGTTGTGCCTCTTTTTTAGCATCAGCAGCTGCTTTATCGCTCAATTTTTTTGTTTCTTCGTGAGCAATTGTTTCTGCCTGTTTTGCAGGAGTCATAGTAGATTTAGATGTATCTACAGTACCCTTATTGCTATCTTTACCATTGATAGGACCTACAGGAATTTGTGTACCACTTTGAGTTGGATGACCCAAACTGTCTGTTACATCTTTTGGTACATTGACCGCAATAGTCTGATGTTTTTGTGGATTTGCAAGAGATTCAGGAATCAATAAGAATCGTATTGGCAAATTAGATGCACCTGCCGGCATGAAGTTTAATGTTAACAAATCGCCTGCATTATAATTACCCATAAGACGGCTATCTAATATAGTACCGTCCCCTAGTGCAGTAATCCCATCAGCACCACCGATATGATAGGTACGCGTATCGGTTTGACCTCTACGGGCACCTTGTTGATGAAGTGCTTTTACCGTAAAGGAGCCAGAATATGGCCCACCAAGAGGGTTAAAATACAATCTAAACGGTTCATTACCCTTTGTAGGAATTTTTAAAGTGTATGAAACACCATAGTTACCACGGTCACGAACAAATGCTTTATTTTGCATTTCATCTACACCATTGATAAAGGCATCCTCACGGTCATTACCAACTTCAACAAAAGCACCGCCTAAAGCAGTATCAAAAGGCGTGGTAACCTCCATATTACGCTTAGAACCAGTATATGTACCGCGCAATTGAATTTCATCAATAGGTAAGTTCTTAGCCCAATGTGATGCATCAACGGCGTCCATGCCCATAGGTAGCATCATAACGCGAGCAAAGATTGGCGCCTCTGTTTTAATATCTACAATGCCTGTAAATAATGCATCTTGATATACCGGTGTATTTTCTAAATCAGTAAAGATTAATTGTCGACCTTGGGGCGGAATGCTTAGCGAATATAAAGGTCTCGCATTAGGACTTTCATCTAAAGGATGCTCTAAATCCTTGCGGGATAAATCGCGACCAGCAGCAAAATAATCTGGCGTTGCCACAGATTTAAGCTGTCTCATTACATGAACAGTATTAGGATATGCCGTTTGATTTTCTAGTACAATAGCAATCTTATGGGGTTGATCCATTTCATTTACGTGATAAAAATAAATACGGCCATTCCCATTAATGGTACCAGCACTAAGTGTACCGCCTACTGGGCCTACATATTCAGGGCTATCCGATAATAGCAATGTATCCGTTTGAGACACCAAGCTTGGTGGCAACGGAGAAAACTGAAAATATCCAATTGATTGTAAATCTATATCACGAGCCTCTACATGGCCTGTAAGCGCAGCCATGGCGGCCATGGCCGCAGCTACACAATATTTTGATTTATAAGAAAACATATATTAATACCTCTATATTTCTTCAAGCCCCATAGGGTCATACGTAAGTGCTAATGCTTCGATTTTCTTTAAACGATGACCAATACCCGACTTGGATAATTCGCCATCCATCAATTCTTCTAGCTCTTTTAAGCTCGCTTCTGGATTGTCCCATCTCAGTCTGGCTACAATCCTCAACTTGTCAGGCAATGCATCAATGCCAATTTCTCTATCGATGATTCGAATTGCTTTTACCTGACGTACTGCAGCATCTACAACCTTTTGTAAATTGGCTGTCTCACAGTTTACTTGCCGATTGATTTGATTTCGCACAGTCTTCATAATGCGTACATTTTCAAACTCCATCAAGGCTGATTGAGCCCCCATAATCTGCAAGCAATTCGTTACAGCGTCCCCTTCTTTAAGATATACTACATACTCTTCCTTACGCTCAGTCAAACCTGCATGAATATGAAATAACCGCAATACATGTATAATTTCCTTTGCAAAATTCTCATTCCCCGTCATAAACTCAAGATGATAATCACTTTGTGGCTTATTAACAGATCCTCCACCTAAAAAAGCACCCCGTAAAAAAGCACGTCGTGCCTCCATAGATTTAAGCCAACTACGAGGAATTTGTTCAGTTACAGGCCATAAAGCAAGATCTTCTAAAGCCTGTCGCCCTTCTATGGATGGCTCCACAGATAAGGTATACATATTTTTCTTACGCAAGTTAAGCCCTTGTCGTACTAATACATTGGTAGGCAATTCATATTGTTTCTTTAAGATGCCTAACAAGCGACGAGCTACTGCATTATTTGCAGTAGCTAATCTAATACCAACAGCGCCCTTCATCCCTAAAATGATAGATCCACCCATGCGCAATAAGCAAGACGCTTCAATTTTCATGGCCACATCTGCATCACTAGAGGATTCATATTGGCATAATTCATTTTTTACATCTTCAGCAAATGACATAGGTATCCCTTCTCATTAATGATCATCTCGTTGGAGATAATACTCTAAGATATGTGGTTCAGTATCCGATTGCATGGCGTGAACAATATCCATAATTACTTTACCCAACCGTTCTGGATCATGAACAGCTGGCTTTTTCGGACTAATTAAAGTAGCCCGAATCGTGCGAATCCCTTTAGCTTGTAGTTTCTTAGTATCTAATGCTACAGGCTCTGAACCTACGGCACTATATTGTTCTACCATTTGAATTGGTAGTGGACCATCGTTTGCCAGTACGGTATCTACAATACCTTCCCCACCATGAGCGATGAGTGCCTCCACATGATCACTAAGCGTATAACCTGAAGTTTCTCCAGGTTGAGTCATAACATTGGCAATATAAATTTTATTTGCCTTACTAGCACGTATATGAGATGCAATTTTATCAGTTAACAAGTTTGGAATGATACTTGTATATAAACTACCCGGTCCAAAAATGATGACATCTGCTTCATCGATAGCACGTAACGCAGCACCTTCCGGCTTTGGTTGCGCCGGTTCGCTATACATATGGCGAATGGTTTTACCAGAGTTTGGAATATTACTTTCACCTTCTACAATGGTACCATCTGTCATCTCAGCTACCAATTTAATGAACTCTGTAGATGAAGGAATTACACGACCGCGTACACGTAGTAATTTACTAGCTGCTTCAAGTGCTTCCTCCACATCGCCATCGTATACTTGAGCAAGTGCTGTAATAAAGAGATTGCCAAAACTATGTCCAGATAGCTCATTTTCCCCTTCAAAGCGGTAGCGGAAAAGATTTTCCATAACCCCTTCTTGTTCTGCTAATGCGACCAAGCAGTTTCGTAAGTCACCAGGGGCAATCATTTTAAAATCTTCCCGTAAACGACCTGATGAACCACCATCGTCAGCTACTGTAACAATAGCTGATAAATTAGATGTGTGTGTTTTCAATCCACGCAATAGATTAGACAATCCTGTACCACCGCCGATAACAACGATTTTAGGACCTTTATCGAGGCGTATATTTTGGAAAATAATATCTGACACCTTACTATCAGGATTAGGTAATACAGCACGAATAATCGTTTTAATAACCTTACTCGTACCGATTAACATTAACACAGCGCCAATCGATAGTACAACAGCGCCTACAGCAATGAGCACATTATAATTGTAAAAGCCCGTCATATTATAAGAAAAGGCTAATACAATATCTTCAAGAACGGCAAGCCATTGATAATTAAATATCAATGAAATGCCTATGATTAAAAGACCTACACCACAACTAAATAGGGCAAGCCAACGTTTTATATTTAGGCCCGGAATAAGCCACCGAAACCATCTTTTTCGCAACATATGAACCCCTATCTAGTTACCAAATGTTTTAATTTCATGAGGATTATAATCTTCTTCTACATTATTTTTCATCATATCTCGATGTTCTACAGAAACGCGATAGCCGTTTTCTAATAGATGCGAATATAATGCTTCTGCCATAGCCACAGATCGATGCATACCACCTGTACAGCCTACAGCAACGATAAATTGAGACTTCCCTTCTTGTTCATAATTAGGCACAAGAAAATCAATGGTATCAAAATAACGCTTTTTAAATTCCTCTGTAACTTCAAAAGAATGAATATATTCATTTACAGCTTTCACACGACCTGTTTTATGACGGAAATCTGGAATGTAGAATGGGTTTGGTAAAAATCGAACATCCCAAACCATATCCGCATCCAATGGTAATCCATATTTAAAGCCAAAGCTTACAACTGTAATAGACATGCCATGTCCTTCGTCAACTTGAGTGAATCGAGTTTTTAAATACTCTTTGAGGCTCGCAGTTTTCATATTCGTTGTATCAATAATGAAGTCTGCTTTATGTCGTACAGAATTTAATATCTGACGTTCTTCTTTCAAACCTGTAGTGATCATCCCATCTGGAGCCAGTGGATGGCTGCGACGACTTTCTTTATATCGTCTAATTAACGTCTCATCTGTAGCATCCATAAAGACAATTTCATAATCTACCTTCATTTCTCTTAATGTTTCAAGAGATGATGAAAGGGCTTCAAAGAATTCACCACCGCGAATATCTACAACTAAAGCTACACGGTTTGTACGTTCTCCACCTTGTCGACAAATTTCACTTAGCTTAGGAATCAGTATAGGAGGAATATTATCAATACATAGATAGCCCATATCCTCTAATGCTTGTAGAACCTGAGTTTTGCCGGCACCAGACATGCCTGTAACAATTAATAAACGAAATGCTTCCATAGTTTTACTCCATTATAAAAGATTCTTTTCTATCCAGTGAGCTACACCATCTTCATTATGATGACCACATACTTCATTAGCCACAGATTTTACATGTTCTGTTGCATTTGAAACAGCTACCGAATATCCCGTTTCACTTAACATAGAAATATCGTTCTCTGCATTTCCAAAGGAAACTATATTTTCAAGACTAAGATTATTATCTAGAGCTAATTGAGCTAATGCACGCCCTTTTGATACATTCGGTGCAGTGATTTCGAGGAAATCTCGTTGACTACGCACTAATGTAACTTGATTACCAACTAATGGGGTCAAGATATCAATAATTCTATCGATTCCTTCTTCTGTATCGATAGCAATGAGCTTATTGGGTTCTGAAGAAAGTGTATAAATTGTATCACCTAAAAACTCAGCTACAGCCCCTGTTTGCTGTTCATAATGATCGGATTGCCAATTTTTATGATGACACAGTAAATGATCATCTACGTACGATTGTATATGCCAACTATATTGTTGACCGAGTTGAAAAACACGATATACGACATCTATAGGAACAGTTTGTTCAAATAGCTTATATCCCGTTTCTAACTCCTGGATTAAACCACCAGAGAACAGTATCATAGGAACATTACCAAGTTGTAATGCTAATCCAATTGGTTTTGCCGTTTGATACATGCGTCCAGTTGCAATTGTTATACCAATTCCCTTCTGCTGCAAGCGATGCAATACATCAACTGTATACGCAGAAACTGTATTATCACTTCGAACTAACGTCTCATCACAATCGATGGCTACCATTTTTATATGAGAAAAAGAAGGATTCATTCTTACCTCCTTCACAAGAAAATCTAATACTCTTTATTATACCATTTATAATACTTATATAGATAGAAATATACAGTAATCCTCTATCAAAAATATTTTACTTCTCCCAGTAACAGAGCTTATAAATCACAAAATAAAAGATAAGTATTATTTGTATATAAGTTGATCTTTAATTATCAAAATTGCATAATAAAAGGCATTCTATATCAATTTGTTATAGGAATCTATAGATTATTCATAAAAAAAGAGACTCCCGAAGGAGTCCCTTTTATATGGTTAACTATCAAATTAGAATTTGTAGTTAAGGTCTGCACGGTAGAAGTCGTTAAGATCAGCACCGTCTTGAGTTTTCCAGTCGAAACCGTAGTTAGCGGACAAGCCAACGTTGTTTTGCAATGCATAGTTAACGGAAGCCATCCAACCTTTAGCATTTGTAGTGTAAAGGTGGTTGTAAGTAGTATCAACGATAGGAGCGTTAGCTTTAGCGTTGAAGTATTGGCCTTTAACATCCCAAGAACCTTTTTTAGCGATGTTGTAGTCGCCAAAGCCAAGACCTGCAGTCCAAGCTTGAGATTCATCAACGTGGGAGTCTTTCAACCATTCGCCACCAACCCAAACTTTGTCGAAGTTAGCATCAGCGTTGAAGCCGTAGATATTTTTGTAACCATTAGTGCTATCTTGGTTTACACGATCGTAGAAACCACCAAGCATAGTGTGTTTACCTACTTTACCTTTTAAGCCAAGGTAAGTGTTAGTTACGTTTTGGTCTTTAGTTAAGCCAGCTGCTTCACCGGATACCATGTAACCGTAAGCTGCTTGAGCCATAATTTTGTCGTTGCCAGCGTTCAATTGAGCACCGTCGAAAGTACCATCAAATGCTAAGCCGCCACCGATAGTTTGGCCGAAACGACCAGCTTTCAAGGATACGCGTTCGCCGAATTTATGGTTTACATAAGCGCGGTCGATTGTAGCGTTGGAGTTACCACCGTTTTGGGAGTTACCCAATTCGAAGTTACCAGAAGTCAAACGAACAACTGCGTCAGTGCGATCGTTTACTTTTGCGTTGAATTGTACACGAGCACGAGCGTCGAATTTGGATTTAGCATGTTCAGCATCTTGGTAACGAAGACGAGCATCACCAGTAACTTTTACGTTACCTACGCGGTCTTCCAAGCGAGCTACACGAACGCCCAAGTTGTTCAATTCGTTGGAGAATTCATCAGCCAAACGATTGATCATAGCTTGTTGTTCAGCGTTAGCGCGGTCTTGGTTAGCCATAGCTTTAGCTACCATTTGAGCCATTTCGTAACGAGTGATGTTGTTTTGGCCTTTGAAAGTACCATCTGGGTAACCATTAACGATACCAGCTGCTGCCAATTGGGAAACTGCTTGGTATGCCCAAGAATCTGGAGTTACATCGGAGAATGGGTTAGCTGCGAATGCAGTAGTTACGCCCAAAACTGCTGTTGCTGCAAAGATTGCTGCTAATTGTTTTTTCATAGTTGAATTCCTTCTTTCTGAAAAATAGAAATATAAAATGTTACAAGTCATAACATTCACATTCTACTCTGTTCTTCAGAATAAGAATTTTTGGGAGTGTCCACGTTTCCTCGCCACATTCTACATCGAAGTTCTTCGTTTCATGTGTTTGTTACTTCTTGTAGGGTGATATTAGCACAACCAAATTTTCGTGTAAACCCTTTTTTCTCAATTTCATTCTCATTATAAAAATTTTATAATTTAAAATGCCCTAAAATTCACTTATTATCTACGTTTATGAGATATATTTTTTTTTACTAAAAATATCAAATTTATCTTTTTTTACACTAGATGAGATTTATTATCATATATATTATTAAGTTGTGCTAATCAATTAAACCATTATTAATTAGTACATGCCCATTTTATGCATAAATGGTTCATAAACACCTCATACAATATATTGTGTAACAGCCCTCTATATATACCAATCAAATTAATTTTTAACGTTCACTATATATAGATTTATTTTACTATATATATACTATTATATACAAAAGTAAATATTATCTATCTATATACAACAAAAAAAGACTTCCGAAGAAGTCTTTTTTGTTTGTAAGGGAATTAGAATTTGTAGTTTAATTCTGCACGGTAGAAATCGGAAAGATCGTTACCTTTTTGGTCTTTAGAGTTGAAACCATAACCAGCGGATAAGCCTACGTTATCTTGAACTGCGTAGTTTACGCTAGCCATGTAACCTTTGTAACCATTAGATGTATTTGTTAAGTCATATGCTTGGTCCCAAGTGGAGCTTACGATTGGAGCGTTAGCTTTTTGGTTGAAGTATTGACCTTTCACATCCCATGTACCTTTTTTAGCGATGTCGTAGTTACCATAACCAACACCAGCTGTCCAAGCTTGGGAATCATTTACGTTGGAAGCTTTTAACCATTCACCACCAACCCAAACTTTATCTTTACGGAAGTCTGCATTGAATCCGTATACGTCTTGGCCATCAGAGCTTACTGTGGAACCGTTATGGTTCAAGTTACCGCTAGATAATTTAGAGTAGAAACCACCAACTGTGGATTCTTGACCAACTTTACCTTTAACACCTACATAAGCTACGGAAGGGTTATCGGATTTGGAGTTACCATCAGCAGCGCCATCCATCATGTAACCATAAGCACCTTGTACTTGAACTTTGTCATTACCTACGTTCAATTGAGCACCATCAAATGTATCATCGTACATTAAACCGCCACCAATTGTTTGTTGGAAACGACCACCTTTAGCAGATACTCTATTACCAAATTTGTGATCTACATAAGCACGATCAATTGTTGCATCAGCACCTTTTGTAGAATCACCGAATTCGTAATTACCTTTTACACGAACAACAGCTTCAGTTTTATCATTTACTTTACCGTTGAATTGAACACGTGCACGGCCATCTGTTAAGGATTTACTGTTATTTTTGTAAACGCCTTTATCTTCAGAACCTTGGTAACGGATACGAGCATCACCAGTTACTTTTACATTACCTACACGGTCTTCCAAACGAGATACGCGAACGCCTAAGCTGTTCAACTCATTGGAGAACTCGTCAGCCAAGCGATTAATCATTGCTTGTTGTTCTGCATTAGCACGATCTTGGTTAGCCATTGCTTTAGCTACCATTTGAGCCATTTCATAACGAGTGATATTGTTTTGGCCTTTGAAAGTGCCGTCTGGGTAACCATTAACGATACCAGATTGTGCTAATTGGGATACAGCTTGGTATGCCCAGCTATCTGGAGTTACATCGGAGAATGGGTTAGCAGCGAATGCTGTTGTTACACCTAATACTGCTGTTGCTGCAAAAATTGTTGCAAATTGTTTTTTCATAATGAATTCCTTCTTTCTTATAAATAAGAATTTATATTATCAGAAGACATTCACTGTATAAGTGGTATAACTATGAAAGATATATTAGGAGTGTCCACGTTTCCTCGACTATATTTTCTATCACAGTCTCACCTCTTTATTAGTGGTGCCTTGCTGTGATTAGAATATATCACCTGTCTCTTATACACATCT
>NZ_PPDC01000008.1:0-88995 GCF_002959875.1 Veillonella sp. T14073-2 | reverse complement strand
AGATGTGTATAAGAGACAGTCTTTATTTTGTCTCTCTAATTTCTATTAGTAATAACCTTATCAAAGCCATGCATCATATATTAGCTCTTAAAATATGTCATTAATAATATTAAGCTTTAAATACCCCATTATTTAAATACAAAAAACCTCTCTATAGTAATTACTACTATAGAGAGGCTTTTAGAAGCATTAAATTGCATAGGATACAAAACCTAGGACGTGATCAACTGGAACAGGACCAATGAAACGACTATCACTAGAATGATTTCGGTTATCCCCCATCACAAATACATGTCCTTCTGGAACAGTAACCGGTGTAGAACGTGTATAATTCATTATTGTATCTTTAGTATATGGTTCTTGTAATTGTTCACCATTACGCCATACATGACCATCTTTAAACTCTAATACATCACCTGGACGACCAATAACACGCTTAACCCATACATCATTTGTTTGAGCAGCTTTATTAAAGACAGATGCATAGTTCATCAATGGTTCTTCTACATCATCTACCCAAGTACGTGCACGATTAACACGACTATCAATGATTACAATTTGTCCATAATTTGGCATTTCATTCATAATATGATGCCACTTCGTTACAATTAAATATTGACCATTATGTAGTGTATCCTCCATTGATTCACCAGATACCCGTGTTGGTTGAATCAAGAAGATATGAATTACCATAGCAATAACCAATGCTAATACAATGGCATAAATCCAATCTAATATTTCTTTTACTATTTTATTACTCATATTAACCCCTTAATGACCGTTTTTTGTAAATCTACCACCAAATACATCATGTACATCCTGAATCGTAATAAATGCCGATGAATCTACTTCATAAACAGTATTTTTTAACCTCATAATCTCAAGTCTTGTCACCACAGAATACAAAACATGTTTAGGTTGCTTTAAATAGCCCCCTTCACCATACATGATGGTAACACCACGATTTAGGTTCGCATTTAATGCATCTGCAATCTTTTTAGAATTCTCTGCATCGGTAATAATCATGACCCCTTTAGATTCATCAAGGCCTGTAATTGTAATATCAATCATCTTATAGGCAATGAAGTATGCAATCAAGGAGTACATAGCACTATTCCAACTATATACAAAACCCGCTGCGCCGAGAATAATAAGATTCATGGCCATTACGATTTCACCTACAGAGAAGGTTGAACGTTTATCAAATATAATGGCTACGATTTCAGAGCCGTCCAAAGAACCACCGTTACGTATAATGAGGCCAACCCCAATGCCTAAGATGATACCACCAAAGATAGATCCTAAAAATGGATCCGATGTAATCGGTGTGAAATCATGAGCAAAGGTTGAAAAAATAGCCATCCATACGATGGAGAACAGTGTAGAAAATGTAAAGTTTTTACCGTTAGCTCTATAGCCAAGATACAAAAAAGGCAAGTTCAAGAGTACAACGAAAATACTGAAAGAAATTCCTGAAAGCTCTGCAGCCATCAAGGAAATACCAACTACACCACCATCGATGATACTATTCGGTACTAAAAATAAATCTAAGCCTATAGTATAAATTAGAGCCCCTAAGATCATCATTAAGCAACGCATAATAAAATTTGACCACTTATGCGTTGAAGCTTCATTTTTCATGCACTTCTCCTTTACCGTACAACTGCTCCATAGCATGTAGTCTCTTTTCTTCCAACTCACTAGAGTCCATCATATTATTTTGTATATCATTAGCAGTTTGGTTTAACTGTTTTGTATAACGTAAACCAATAACAAAAGCAGTCAAATCATCTACAGGCTCTGGTGGAAATTGCATAGACGTAGGGATAATCTTACGCCACCCTGTAGGTGAATTATATTGCCAATATAATTTTCGAGCCTCCTCAGTACTATGCGATTCATCAATTAAACTAGTAGTAATTCTGTGATTTCGTCCAATTTGTTGGAGAGATGGATATAAATATTTATGATTTGTACCATTTCCACATACCATATGAACAACACCATAATATTCAGTTAATATACGTTCAATTTCACCATTGAACTGTTTTGTCATAATAATTTTACGACATACCATAGTACCAGAAGGTGTTACAATTGCTACACCTGTTTTTTCATTGCCTGGATCTACAGCCAAAATGTACGTAGTATCAGTCATATTACTATCCTCATTTCTAATACAGCATTTATATTTTAACACAAAACGAAGGTCTTATGTAAAAATTTACATAAGACCTTCGTTTAAAGTATATAAACCAAAATACTATTCAATTTAATAAGCTGGCATTTTAGCCTTATCATTAAAAACAGGCATTTGAGTAATACGTAATTTAAGATGTACAGGACCAGATGAATATGTATCACCATCAACATACGCTTCCACATGAACCTTGCCATGCATTGTAGCAATACGACGAATAGCAGTAAACAAATCATCCCCTGGTATCGTTCCGATATCACCAGATAAGGAATCCGGAATAATCCCTTTCTCTCTTGCCTTTTCATTTACTTGCTTTAAGAATTGAAGCATAGCAGATTGAGCGTTAGGGCCACCATCCATTACAGCAGAATAGATTACTTCTCCATTTTTATAAATAAATTGTTGTGGGTAAACTTGAATAACTGCTACCGCTGGTTCACCAGCAATAATATTTCCAGCAGCAACCACTTGAACCACCATTGGAGTCTTTGCACTATTAAGCTTTTGTGTAGCTACCTCAATATTTTGACGATCTACATACACAACAGCCTGACCTTGATCTTCTATACCAAGACGACGTAATACCAATTTATTTGTATCATCAATAATATTTTTGATGGCTACATGGCTATCTTCTTCACTTAAACCAGGTCGAACAACAGCTTGAGCCAATAATTGATCAACTTGGAAAAGAATTGTACCTTCACGCAAATGAATAATGCCATTTTGCAACTGTTCCTGCGTTGTCTGTAAATCCTTAATATGAGCTTCCATCTTGGCTCTTGTAGCCTCTAAATCAGCTAATTTTTTAGATACTTCATCATATGAAGCTTGAAGTGTAGCTAACTCAGCTTCAGTCGCATCTTTAGCCGCTTGTGCACTAGCCAACTCAGCCTTAGTTGCATCAACCTCTTTACGAATTTGCTCTATTTCAGCCATTCGTTCTGCTAATTCTTGCTTATTTTGCTCAAGCAATGCTTGTCCTCGAATAAGCTCTTGCGTCTTAGCAGCTACCTCATCATTAAGTTGCTTCATATCTGCTCGTAACTGATCCATCCCAAAGAGCGCTGTTCGTACGCTTTGAGATGTAATAGTTAATACACCTACTGTAGCAGCAGCAACTAACAATCCCGTTACGATAGTAACAATAATCGATGTATGCTTAGGCCTTAATCCAAAGAGGGACATGCGACGCTTACCAACTTTGGTGCCTAACTTATCCCCCATGTAGGCAATAAGTCCACCCATAAGGGCGATAATAACTAATATTTTAACACCTACTAACATCGAGTCCCTCCTTTCATAAGATTACACAATTATTGGATGCGAAAATATGCTATTTCTTAAATCAAATTTATTTATATACTAGGTTACTTAGATACACGCCAATTTAAGTATAGGCCAGCAATAATGCCTAATGTATCTGGAATTAATGCAGCAAATACGGTTGGCAATGCACCACCTTTACCTAATGCACCAGCAAATGTCATCACTCCATAATAAATAAAGATGATTAAAATACTGATACCAAAACCAATCGATGAGCTAGAACGTTGCTTTTGAAGACCTAATGGAGCACCTACAAGAGCAAATACAAAGCTAGCTAATGGAATTGTAAAACGTTGATACATTTCCATTTCTAGTTTATTGGCATTCGTATAAGCCGCCTTATACGCTTTAATTTGATGACGTAATTCTTTGATTGTTAATTCTTCTGGTTTACGTTGATCTTGTTGAATATCCTTTGGTGCAGACTTAATTGGCAAGGATTGCTCCTTGAACTTCATTGTACGTTCTACACCATCGCCAGCGGAAATATCATAAATGATACCATTTTGCATCACCCAATATTGACCATTCCAGATAGCAGTATCCGCATTTTCAACTTGTTGTAGTTTTCCACCTTCTCCAAACTGTTGCACCGTAATCATAGATAACTGTTTAGTTTCAGCATTATAGCTCTTAGCATACATCAATGTACCTAAATCATTACCATTCATTGTTTTCAAAACGATATGATTTTGTGTTTGAGGAGACGCATTTTTCATAATCTGCTCGCGCACAATCGTTTGATACATATTATTTGTACGTGGTACAACAAATTCATTAAATGCGACAGCCCCAATTGAGATGATAAGGGCAATAATGTATACAGGCATCGCTAAGCGTAAAAAGCTAAGACCACCGGCACGCATAACAACAATCTCACTAGTACTACTCAAACGACTAAAGGTCATAAGAGAAGCCAATAATACTGACATCGGGAATGTTAAGATAACAATACTTGGCAAGGCCAACACAAAAGCTTTCATAACAAGCACTAGCGGTGCCCCATATTCAGTAATATATTGAGCAATTCTAAACAATGTGCCTGTGCCAATAAAAATACTGGTAAAAGCAAATACCCCAAATAGGAACGGACCTACAAAGGCTTTTAATATATATTTATCTAATAATCTCATAGTCCCCTCCTATAATCTAAAGTTATCCCCTAAGTAATGCTCACGAGCGATTGGGTCGTTTGCAATTTCTTCAGGGGTGCCTTCTAGGAGGATCTTACCACTACTTAAAATATAAGCCTTATCTACAATCCCCAATGTTTCACGCACATTGTGATCTGTAATCAAGATACCAATACCGCGATTTTTTACATGCAAAATGATTTGTTGAATGTCAGCAACCGCGATAGGGTCGACGCCAGCAAAAGGTTCATCGAGAAGAATAAAATTCGGTTCTAACGCAAGACAACGAGCGATTTCTACACGACGGCGTTCACCACCAGATAGCTGCATCCCCATACGATCCCGAACATGACCAATATGAAATTCTTCAATGAGGGATTCCACTATAGCTTCAATTTCATCAGATTTCTTCGATGTTGTCTGTAACATTGCTCGAATATTATCCTCAACAGTCATAGAGCGAAAAATTGATGCTTCTTGCGGAAGATACCCAATACCTTCAGCAGCGCGTTTATACATTGGAATATTCGTAATATCCTTGCCATCAACGGTAATGATACCTGAACTAGGTCGTTCAATGCCAACAATCATATAGAATGATGTAGTTTTCCCTGCCCCATTAGGACCTAGGAGCCCAACGACTTGCCCCTTATCAACGCGTAGACTAACCCCGTCTACTACGTTGCGCCCGTTAAAGGTTTTGACTAAGTTTTTGGTTTCTATATACATATTTAATCCTTATTGATTTGGAACAATGATAAGCGTACTACGACCACCTAATGTTTCAGCAGAATCATCAGCAAGGCGAATCTTAAGCTCTGGTGCATTAAGTACATTACCGTTTTGAACAGCATGAGCAGAGCCAGATAAGAGTACAACTCCATCATTTTGATTTGGTGTTTGTGTATAGGTAGCTCGTTCTGCAGAACCAGATACATTTCGTTCTGGATTAGAGAATGTCACATCCCCTTGTGCTACTGCGCGAATTTCTTTTAGCCAACCTTCTACTTGATTACCTGTTAATGTAGTACCTTCTGCAATTAAACGAGCGTTGCCAGATACAAGGCCATATTCTGTATCTGTATTATATTCAACTTTATCGCCAAAAATTTGACGATCACTACGTTGTAAATGAACACCGCCATTAGCAGTAAATTTATTATTATTGTAGCTGTGCACTGATTGTGCAGACATAGCCATATCAGAACCAATCAAAGATACACCACCTTCAAGACTTGCTTCTTGAGTTTTTGTGTTGTACCAACCATTGGCACCAGTCATAGTTTTATCAGCTTGAGTAATAACAACATTACCGGTTGCATCAGCACGACCTGTATTGCCATCATAAGACAACGTATCAGCGCTAATAGTCAATGGGTCATTTGCAGCCCAAGCTGTAACAGATGCTGTCATGAGTACAGCCAAAATAGCCATACCAATCTGTTTTTTCTTATTCATCATATTTCCCCTCAATTACTTCTTCGTTAATTTTGCGTTGCCAATGGCTTTAATAATTTTCAAAGCCATATTACCTTCAAGCTTATCGCCTGTAATAGTTACATCCTTACTGTTATAAGTAAAAGCCGTCTTAGATGTCAACGTTTTCGTTTTGTTATCAAAGTGAAGGGCTTCTGTTTTAAATTCTGCACCTTCTGTATTGGTAGCTGTAACGCCTTGGTCGATATCAAGAGAATTGCGGTCCCCCGTCAATACAGCATGAGGAGCTGTAATAGTAGTGGTCACATCATCTTGATAGAAAAGACCCTTCAAATTAGTCAAAACGATGGCCTTTGTCCGTGGGTCATATTCAATCTTTTCAGCTGATAAGGCCCACACTAATTTGCCATCCTTTTCCTCTTGTAGGTCAGCACCTTGGAAATTAACGAGTTGACCATTCTGATTTTGAGTGGTACCCACATCACCAGAGTCTTTCATAATATATACGATAAGACCAATTAGAGCCAACACTATAACGGCCACTATGGCAATTAATTTTTTATTATTTTTCATGTGCCCTCTCCCGTGCAGCTATCTTCTTATCATAATCAATAATTTGATCCATCTTAGTCATCCAGCGATGTTGGAACCAAAGCCATTCATCTGGATGCTGGCGAATAAAGTCTTCAGTAACGCGTACACATTCCTCAGTTAGGCGATACATATCTGCATCTTCATCGCCAGTGTCAATATAATGCAATGCTGGTAAAATGTGAACAATATGCCCACCTTCAGCCTTGCGAGATGCAAAAATGGGAACTACGGGAGAACCAAATTTTTTCGCAAATGTAGCTGGCCCAATAACCGCTGAGGAGTCTTGACCTAAAAACGGAACTGGTAAACCATGTATATATCCATCTTGGTCAGCTAAGAAGCCAAGCAGTTTTTTCTTCTTTAAAGCCTTTGCAGCGGAAACGATTTCATTGCCACCACTAGCAAATACATCAAGTCCCACCATCTCACGATACTCATTCATGAGACGTGTAAATTGAGCATTCGGTTGTTTTTTAACAATTGTGGTAGATGGATATCCATGAGCCGCCATAGCAGCGCCCATCCATTCCCAATTGCCTACATGTCCAGTAAGAACAATAACGCCTTTATCTTCTGCGATGGCTTCTTCTAAATATTCGACACCACGCATTTCAATATGTTTATCGATAAAGGATTTTGTAAGGTTTGGCATGTACAATACTTCCATAACACTACGGCCAAGATTTTTAAATAACTTTTCAATTAATTGTTCTGCCTCTTGATCATTCATGTTCATGCCAATTTTTATGTTTTTTATACCTCTAAGTTTTTGCTTCTTCGCTATGAGACCATATACTGGTCCTAAACTAGCGCCTATGAGCAAAATGAGCTTATACGGCAGTCGGCAAACGAGCCAGCTAATGCCTTTAACTAAATGGTATTGCCATTCGTTATTCATTCTGCCCACCTCCTTTATTGTCCATGAGCATGGGCCTCTCGTGCATAGTCTGCTACAACAGTTTCCCATAAACCTTGATTTTTCAAGATATATTCTACAGCCTCTCTAACAGCACCATGGCCTCCATTGACAGTAGATATAAATTTAGCTAATTCTTTGACCTCTGGTACCGCATTATTTGGTGCCATTGGTAAACCTACGATTTGGAGTGCCCCTAAATCATTTAGGTCATCCCCCATGTAAGCAATCTCTTCTAAATTGATTTGATGCTCTTTACAAAGGGTTCTTAATGCTTCTGTCTTATTCGCATGCCCCATAAGCAATGCATCAAAATGAAGTTCCTTAGCACGTCGCTCAACCATAGGAGATATCCGTGCTGTGATGATGGCAAGCTTAAGACCTACTTTTCGAGCTGCCGTTAATCCTAGACCATCTTTTACAGAGAAAGACTTAAGCTCTTCCCCACTTGATGTATAGATTAGAGTACCATCAGATAGCACGCCATCAACATCAAGAACAATCCATTGAATATTCATTATACAATGCCTCTACGCAATAAATCCGTAATATGAACAATGCCTAGACATTTATTATCTGTATCTACAACTGGTAACACCGTAATAGGGCGTGGTTGATTTTTCTCCATTAAATGAAGAGCTTCAGCCGCTAATTTGTCCTTTGTAATCGTACGAGGCATAGAGGTCATCATATCCTCTACAGGCCATTCTAGGAAATTACTACCAGAATCTAATCCGCGACGCACATCACCATCGGTAACAAGGCCTAATAAGTGACCTTCTTCATCAATAACATTAGTAGCACCTAAACCTTTTTCGGTCATTACAAAGAGTGCATCTCGCACTGTTGCACCTTTAAATACCGTAGGATTATCTTCACCACCATGCATAATATTTTCTACGGTCAACAATAATTTGCGACCAAGAGAACCACCTGGATGGAATACAGCAAAGTTTTCAGGTGTAAAGTGATGTCGTTCTAATAAGCATACTGCTAAGGCATCACCTAATGCTAAAGCAACAGTAGTACTTGTAGTAGGCGCTAACCCTAATGGACAAGCTTCACGTTCTACTTCAGCAAGCAATACAATATCAGAATTCTTAGCTAATGTAGATTCTGGTTTACCTACAACACAAATTAATTTTGCACCTATGCGACGTAAGGATGGTAAGATACTGATGATTTCGCCTGTTTCACCACTATTGGAAAAAGCTAATACTACATCATCTTCTGTAATCATACCAAGATCGCCATGCACACCTTCACCAGGATGCATGAAAAGTGCCGGTGTACCAGTACTAGCCAAAGTAGCCGCAATTTTGCGACCAATATGACCAGATTTTCCCATACCAGTACATACTACACGACCCTTACAAGCCAAAATCATATTTACAGCATTTACAAAATTGTGATCCAAACGAGAACTTAATTCCTCAATAGCACGTGCTTCCTCATGAAGTACCTGCGCTGCTTGTTCTAAAATAGTCACAAATACCGCCCCTAACCTTTTACGATTTTATCAATAGCTACTAAATCTCGTAGCAAAGCTTCAAAATTATCTAAGTATAACATGTTTGGACCATCGGATAAGGCTTCCTCTGGATTATCATGTACTTCAAAGAATAGACCATCTACACCACTTGCAACAGCGGCACGAGCCAAGTTTGGTACAAATTCGCGATTACCACTAGATTTAGTACCTGCACCACCAGGTAATTGAACGCTATGTGTAGCATCGAATACTACTGGATAATCGAAAGAACGCATAATTGGGAAGGATCTCATATCTACAACGAGATTGTTATAGCCAAAGCTAAATCCACGCTCTGTAAGCATAAGATTTTCATTGCCTGTTTCTTTCATTTTGTTTAAGACATTTTCCATATCTTTAGGCGCCATAAATTGACCTTTTTTCACATTTACGCATTTGCCAGTTTTAGCTGCACCATATACAAGGTCTGTTTGACGACATAAGAAGGCTGGAATTTGTAAAACATCCAATACTTCTGCAGCCGGTTCGATTTGTTCAATGGAGTGAATATCACTTACAACTGGTACATTGAGTTCTTTTTTAATAGAAGCAAGGATTTTTAGACCTTCCTCAAGACCTGGTCCACGGAAAGAACCATAGCTAGAACGGTTAGCCTTATCAAAAGAAGCTTTAAAGATATATGGAACTCCTAAGCCTTCACAAATTTCTTTTGCTCGTTTGCCAATAGCCAATGTACGGTCATAATCTTCAATAACACAAGGTCCAGCAAGGACAAAAAGACCTTTACCGCCACCGACAGTAATATCTTTAATTTGAACTGTTTTCATTTATTTCTCCTCTTGCTCGTAAATTGCATTTACACGAGCTAAGTCTTCCGGTGTGTCTACACCGATAAATCGTTTATCTGTAAGAATAACACGAATAGTATAGCCATTTTCAAGAGCGCGCAATTGCTCTAACGATTCGGTTTGCTCCGCTGGTGTTGGTTCCATCGTTGCATAGTTTAATAAGAAATCTCTACGATATGCATAGATACCAATATGTTTTAACGGCGCACGTACAAAATCATGACGAGGATAGGGAATTAAGGATCTAGAAAAATACATCGCATCATTGCGATTATTTAAAATAACCTTTACCGCTGACGGTTCATCGTATTCATCCTCCAATAAAGGAGTAGCTACGGTAGCCATTTGCAAGTTTGGATCTTCTTCAAAAAGATGGGCCAAGTCATCAATAAGGTTTGGCTCAATCATAGGTTCATCACCTTGAACATTAATAATGACATCTAAGTCTGTATAATGATTAGCAACCTCGGCTAATCGATCAGTTCCTGTAGGGTGATTAGGGTCTGTCATCATAACAGATCCCCCAAAGTTTTGAACTGCAGAATATACACGTTCATCATCTGTAGCAACAATAGTACACTCTGTTTTTGTCGCTTGTGACACTCTTGCATAAACCCGTTCAATCATTGGTTTACCTGCAATATCCGCTAATGGTTTCCCTGGTAATCTTGTAGAACCATAACGAGCAGGAATAACGCATCCAAACTTCACAATAAAACCCCATTTCTGTTATTCGTGTATCTAATTATTATACACTAAATCTCTAAATTTTCTATGAATTCTTGTTTTCCAGAGATGAACTCAATTCCAATAGATAGCACTAGAATCGGTATTTTTAAATCTTCAATTGCATGCAATTGACTTAACTTCACCGCATCCTTCTCCGTGATACAAATAGCATCTGCTTGATGAGCAAATGCCTCTTTCCAAATATCTACAACATCATCATTTTCGAAATTATGATGATCACCAAATGGCATTGTATGGACCACATTATATCCGATATCGGTCAATGTTTGTGTAAAGGATTGAGGGTTCCCAATACCACTAACCGCCATGATTCGATGCTTTTCATATGTATCGACTGGAGAACCATTTTCTCCGTTAGCCCACTCATCTAATGTATACATACATTGAGGCTTATGGATTGTTTCATATACAGGTGTATTGGGAAGCATATGAGCTAAACGCTTACGGATGCCTGAAACAACACCTGGTGCCACTTGATCCACCTTGGTAAGAATGATAATACTAGATCTCTGTAAGCCACTAAGCGGTTCTCGTAATAAACCACGAGGTAATACATGGTCATAACCAAATGGGTTAGAAGCATCAATAAGAACGATATCAATATCTCGAGCTAATGCGCGATGTTGAAAGCCGTCATCCATAACTAAACAATCTGCACCGAGCTCATCTATGGCAATTTCTGCAGATTTGGCCCGTTCACGGCCGATAATCACATTAGACTTTTGTAATACTTTTGCCAACAACCAAGCTTCATCACCACTAATAAATGGCTCCACCAACATAGCACCATCTTTAGAAATAATTATATTTTTCTTATTGTCCTCAGCCCGATAGCCACGACTAAGCACAGTAGGATGGAGTCCTTTTCGGGTGAGCACATCACATATAAATCTCACCATTGGGGTTTTACCTGTACCACCAGCAGTAATATTACCAACACTGATAACCGGAACGGTAACTTTAGTAACCCCTTTTCCCGCATCAAATCGAGCGTTTCGTATAGATACAGCCTTTTCGTAACCTTTACTCAGAAAGCCCAAGCTGGAACGAGCTATATCACCTAATATGGATTGATTCTCACCACTAACGATGGATTTAAATAATGCTTCCCCACTCATAGGTGACTCCTCCTATTATGTAACATCATAGATGAATGTAATAAATTATATCTAGCTTATGGAATAATATGGTGTTTTTCAAATAACTGACGTAACTCTTGTGTATTGCGTTGTGTAGCACCGCGATTTTCACGAATAATATCAAGACAGTTTTGACCCATTTCCGTTGATAAATCCTTATCCTTACATAATTGCAATACCATATCAGTTAATTCTTTACCATTCTTTACCTGCTCACAAGCATGACGAGAATGCAATAAAGCGAAAATCTCTTTGAAATTGAACATATACGGTCCTACAAGAATTGGTTTACCATGTGCTGCCGGTTCGAGAATATTATGGCCCCCAGTTTTCACAAGAGAACCACCAACAAAAATAATATCCCCTAAGCTATACAAACGACCGAGTTCGCCAATAGTATCCAAAACAACTACAGGTATTCCTTCATGAACTGGCTCAGTCATATCACTACGACAAATAGCATTTAATTCATAACGGTTCGCTAGATTTTGAACATCATGACCGCGATATATCTCACGAGGCGCAATTAGTAAACGAGCTTGAGGGTATTCTTGCAATACTTGTTTAAAGGTCTCAAATATTGTTTCTTCCTCACCCTTATGTGTACTACCAGCAATAATTATAGGATGATTATTACCAAAGCCAAACTCTTCAAGAAGAGATTGTTTTTCTTCATCTGATACAGTAGCGTACGTTTGGTCGTACTTCATATTCCCTGTTACGGTAATATCTGGTGTATGAGCTCCTAACACTTCAATATGTGCTGCATCAAACTTAGATTGCATACAAAAACGTTCAATAGAACGCAACATTTCTTTTGTGAACGCACTAATATATTTATAGCGTTTCATACTACGATCAGAAATCCGCCCATTAACCATCATAACAGGAATATCTTCTGATTGCGCAATACGCAAGAAATTTGGCCAAATTTCTGTTTCTACAAGCAAGATGGCAATAGGTTTAATAATATGCAAAATCTTACGTGTCAAATAAGGTAAATCAAGAGGGAAGAAAATAATACCTTCTGCCTCAGGAATAATGCGATGTGCCATTGCATGACCTGTAGCCGTTACAACAGATACGACCACAACGGCTTCAGGAAATTCCTTTTTTACCTCTTTTACTAATGGACTAGTAGCTACAATTTCCCCTACAGAAGCAGCATGAATCCAAATAGCACGACGGCCTTCTATTTTCTTTAGTAATGAGGCTGGCATATAGCCTGCACTCTGTTTGATACGCTCATAAAATCCATCTTCAAAGGCGAGACGGTATAAAATAACCGGAATCAAGCCAATCCAATAAAATATGAGCAATACATTATATATCCAGTACATGGTTATCCTTTGTTGGAGAATTGAACGGAATAGAGATGATTGTACAATCCGCCATTAACAGCTAATAGCTCTTGGTGAGTCCCCTGCTCTACCAAGTGACCTTGATTAAGTACAACAATTTGATGAGCATTTTGAACTGTGCTCAATCGATGGGCAATAACAAATGCAGTACGCCCTTTCATGAGGCGATCTAGTGCCTCTTGTACAAGTTTTTCACTTTCTGTATCTAATGCAGATGTGGCTTCATCCAAGATTAGAATACGAGGATCTTTTAAAATAGCACGTGCAATGGCTATCCGTTGACGTTGACCGCCAGATAAGGAGCTACCTCGCTCACCTACAACTGTGTCGAGACCATCAGGCATCTTTTCTACGAACTCAAGAACATTAGCAGCCTTAGCAGCTTCATATACCTCTTCATCAGTAGCATCTAATCGACCATACAAGATATTCTCTTTAATCGTGGCATTAAATAATACTGTTTCTTGTGGTACAAGTCCAATTTGCTCACGTAATGATTTAAAAGTAACATCTTTTACATTATAACCATCAATGGTAAGAGCGCCACCCGTTACATCGTAGAAGCGAGGTAACAAGTTAGCAAGAGTCGTTTTACCTGCTCCAGATGGACCAACAAGGGCTACACTTTCACCAGCCTTAACAGACAACGTGAAGTTTTCAAGCGCCGTTTTTTCACCATCATAAGAGAAGGAAACATCTTTAAACTCTACATCGCCTTTAATGGATGGCAACGTAGTAGCATCAGCTTTTTCTACAACATCCGTCTTAGTATCTAAGATTTCAAATACACGATCAGCTGCTGCTAAGGCTTTTTGAATATTACCATACACTTGGCTCAAGCGTTTTACCGGGTTGGACAAGTTAATGGCATAAATCAAGAACGCAATTAAAGAACCAGCCGTAATTGCACCAGTTACTACGGAATAGCCGCCGTACCATAGAATAACCGCTACAGCGATAGCCGCAGAGAACTCAACCATTGGGCTTAGTAAGCTAGTCAATTTGGTAGCCTTAATAACAGCTCTAAAGTTACGATCATTTTCATCTTCAAAGCGCTTGCGCTCAAAATCTTCACGAGAAAAAGATTTCACCACTCTAATAGCGCTGATAACCTCTTGTAAAAGTGCCGTAATATCGGCTATACGTCCTTGCACGTCATGACCTGCAACGCGAAGCTTTTTACCAAACACATTAATAATTATCAAGACTACTGGAACTGTAACGAAGGTAACGAGTGTCAATTTCCAATCGATGAGAAGCATAGATACCAAGGAACCGATAAGTGTTACGGATTCAGTAATAAAGGAAATCAAATTATCTACAACGGCAGTTTGCAAGGCAGCAACGTCATTCGTAAGATTACTCATGATGACGCCAGTCTTACGACGGTCAAAATAAGATAAACTTAATTTTTGCAAATGATTAAAAATAGCCTCACGGACATCGATGATGACACGTTGTCCAATGTAGGACATATTATAGGTTTGACCATAGGTAGCAAAGCCACGAATTAAGAATATAAGAATGATAGCCCCTACAATGAGGTTCAACATAAACATATTTTTGTCATCTAATACTTGGTCTACTACATTTTTAATTAGCCAAGGCACTACCAAGTACGCCGCAGCCGCAATAATCATGCAAAATACTGCAAAGATCATGCGTTTATAATAAGGCTTTACAAAGTATAAAAGCCTAGAATAACTATTCATTACATTTCTCCTTACCGAGATCATATACAAGATGTGCTACTCGTTTTACAGCACCAGGCTCACCTAATTTATGATGCACCTCACGTAATTCACTGCGCATAGCTTTATTTTTCTCAACATCAGTTAGAAGAGGTTCCACTAAAGATACAATAGCCTGTGGTGTAACAGAATCTTGTAATAATTCAGGAATTACCTCTTTACCGGCCACAATATTAGGCAAGCCTACATGTGATACATTTACTACCATTTTCCCAATACCATAAGTAATTGGGGATACACGATACAGTAACACGGTCGGTAATTCCATCATTGCCGTTTCCAACGTAGCAGTTCCTGATGCGGCCAGGCATACATCACAAATCTGCATCAAGTCATACGTATGGTCTTCTGTAATCGTAACAGGCACCTTATGAGCATCGATGAAAGTTTCTAGTTCACTACGATCGATGGTATGTGCCCGAGGCAAGAAGAATTGAATATCTTCATGGTTTGCCATCAATTGCTCGCCACTTTTTAACATCGTATCAAGCAAGGATAAAACCTCTTGCTTACGACTACCAGGCATAAGCAATACTTTTTTAGCTTCTTTACGAGCCCCAAAGTATTCTTCAGCCTCCTCTTTAGTCATCGTAGGATGTACGATATCTAATAATGGATGCCCCACGAACTCTACATCGCATTTATATTTGCGATACGCTTCAGCTTCAAAGGGGAATATGGATGCAACCTTTGTTACATACTTACGAATTGTATTACCACGACTGCTATGCCATGCCCAAATTGTAGGAGCAATGTAATATAGAACAGGAATCCCTAATTCATGGGCTACGGCTGCCAGCTTCATATTAAATCCAGGATAGTCTACACATACGAGAATATCTGGTTTTTCCTTCATCATGACGCGTTTTAAATATGTGCGAAGTTTAAAGAATTTTGGTAAGGATTTAACAATCTCTACAATCCCGATAACACCTAAATTTTTAATATCATATACGATGCGAACACCAGCGCGTTCCATCAAGGTGCCACCCATACCAAACATATCGACCGAAGGATCTATTTCTTTTAGTGCATTAGCAACGCTGGCCGCATGAGTATCACCGGATGCTTCTCCGGCGGAAAACATGACTTTCATTATGCATCCTTTCTGGAATTCACAAATTCTTGGTCTACAGCACAGATGACAATACCATGGCGATTCGCCATATCAAGTACGTCTTCTTGCTGAACAAAAATAGTCTTTTCTGCTTCAACAGCTAACACTTTACAGCCACTGTCAATCATAGACATTAATGTTTTAATCCCCACAGCAGGTACATCAAAACGCACGTCTTGATTTGGCTTTTCTGTTTTAACTACAACTGCATCGCCACGACCTAACTCACCACCACGCAAAATGCACTTATCAGTACCCTCAATAGCTTCAATTGCCATCGCCGCTTTATGCTTAACAACAACGGTTTGACCAATATCAAGCCCCCCCATTTGTTTTGCTAATTCAAAGCCAAAGCAAATATCCGCCCATTGTTCATCAGTTGGTTGTGCTTTGGAAAGCACCCCCACCTTCGGCATAAATGGTTTAAGATATACGGTTTGATCTAAAACTTTAAACCCTTCTCTTTCAATTTCATCAACGATGGCAAGCATAATCGTGTCATCCTTACGATTTTTCAAACGTTTAAGCACGCCTAATGTTTTCAAATCTGGGAAAGCAAGGCCCTTAAAAAGAATTTCTTTAGTAACTTTGCCTAACATAGTTAACTCTACAACACCTTCATTTTTCAAGGTTTTGAAGATTTTACCTAGTTTAGCAACACTGATATCATAGAAAGCATCGGCCTCAGTCTTCAAAGCCGGGTCTATATCTGGAACCACGCCGATAACAACTACCTCGTGACCTAATACATGAGCGGCACGCATGAATTCTACAGGTAAAACTCCAATGCCTGCAATCAATCCTACCTTTGCCAAGACTATACCTCCTAGATGACCTACGGCCTATATATCAATTAGTAATTACAAATTTACAATAAATAATGCCTCAAAAAAGACATAATCATATACAATATATTGTACTATAAATGGACACTTTTTACCATTAAAACACCATGTTTTATGCCTATTTCTTCAACATTTTAACAGAATTATTTTAATACCAATTTTACAACTTAGAAACGTAAAATTTATTCAAATATTTTTATCAAAATATTTTATATTAATGAACTACCATTATAAAATTCTTATCCAATTAAAACTCTAAATTTTATAGATCATATAAAAATATTAATATTTATAGATTACACAAAAAGACCTCGTACATTGTACGAGGTCTTTTGAATTAGTCGCGACGTGTACGCATAATACCACGATCGGCATTGCGCAAGAAGCGTAATAAATTTTCAATTTCTACAGAAGAATCAAGCTGCATTTCCATTTCTTCAATAGCCTTAGATAAGCTAAAACCAGAACGATAAATAATACGGAATGCTTGTTTCAAATCTCGGCGTACTTCTTCTGAAATGCCTGCACGAGATAAACCAACAGAGTTAAGGCCGATAACACGCGCCGGTTGACCATCAGCAATAACGTACGGCGGAATATCTTGAACCACCTTAGCCATGCCACCAACCATAGCATTTCGACCGATCTTAACAAATTGATGAATACCTGCAAGGCCACCAATAACTACGCGATCTTCAACGATAGCGTGACCAGCTAAGCCTGCACAGTTACTCATAATTACATTATTACCAACAATACAGTTATGAGCCACATGTGTACATGCTTGAAGCAAGCAGTTATTACCTACACGTGTTTCTTCACCTTCTCCAGTAGCGCGGCTAATAGTAACAAATTCACGGATAACCGTTTCATCGCCAATATTACAATAGCTTTTTTCACCTTTGAATTTTAAATCTTGCGGTTCCAACCCAATAGATGCGTTAGGATAAATCTCACAACGCTTACCAATGGTTGTCCAACCACCAATTACAACATGTGCACCGATTTGTGTACCATCGCCGATTTCGACATGTTCGCCGATTACAGCACCAGGACCTACGATTACATCTTTGCCCAATTTAGCATTTGGATGGACTATGGCTGTACTATGGATGTTGGATTCTGCATTTTCCATGCCTACAACTATCACTACAATCACTCCTCAATCATTATACAAGGGCAAACATGTATTCACCGCTAGCGCACAATTTGTCGCCAACATAGGCACGGCCTTCAACCTTACCCATTTTACCTTTGATTTTTACAATATCAACTTCCATACGTACTTGATCACCAGGTTTTACAGGATGACGGAAACGAACTTTATCAATACCTGTAAACATAGGTGTAAGACCTCGGTTTTCTTCAGGGTATAACAAAGCAATACCACCAACTTGTGCAATAGCCTCAGTCAATAACACGCCTGGCATTACTGGATTACCTGGGAAGTGACCTTGGAAGAACAATTCGTTAAATGTAGCATTTTTAATGCCCACAGCGCGTTTCATAGGTTCTAACTCAACGATGCGATCTACCAAAAGCATAGGATAACGATGAGGTAAAATTTCTAAAATGTCTTCGTGATTAAGAATCATGGCTGTGTCTCCCTTATTTCTTCCATTATACTACGAGCCAATTTTGAGTTTAATTCATGACTCGATTTCATAGCAATTACATGACCTTCGATTCGTCCTAATAAGAATAAGTCGCCTACTACGTCTAATGCCTTATGACGAACTAATTCGTCATCAAAGCGAGGTACAGACAAACACTTCTCATCATCATAAACTAACGCATTATCTAAGGTACCACCTTTTGCAAGGCCCATAGCCTGTAATTGTTCTAATTCTTTCATAAATCCGATAGTTCTAGCAGCACTAATATGCTCTTTAAAGTATTCTGGTGAAACCTCAAAATCGCAATTTTGCGTACCAAGTAACGGATGACTGTTAACCGATGTAAATGTAATGCGATAGCCATCGTATGGCAAAATAACTATAAAACGATCACCATCATAAATAGCATGGGAGCGAGTTATTTTATATACATGACGTGGTGCTGTTTGTTCTTGAATGCCAGCCTCTTCTATAAGGCCTACAAAAATAGCACTACTACCATCACCTACAGCAGGTTCAGGAGAATCCATCTCGATATAACAGTTATCAATATTCATAGCACTGAACGCAGCCATAACATGTTCTACAGTGAAAACCTTCGCTTCACCATTTTCCAATGTAGTAGCGCGCATAGTGTTCGTCACATTATCAATGTGTGCTCGCACAGAAGGATGACCTTCAATGTCCGTGCGGATAAACACAATTCCTGTATTTTCAGGTGCAGGTTTAAAAACCATATTCACTGGTTCACCGCTATGAAGGCCAATCCCTTGATATGAAATAGCCTGTTTAATTGTTTGTTGTGGCTTACTCATAAGAAAGTCCTTTCATAATCTGAATTCACGTTTACTATACACCAATATGTATTATACCCTATTTGCATAGGTGATACAAGAAATTTACCATATATTCAATGATTTTGAAAGCATTTTTCACATAATTAACTTTATATAAATTTAATTATAAATACTACTTTATACACTGCAAAATAAAAAGAGACTTTACTATGCTTTATTCATGCGGTATCTAAATCGATACTGTACAAATAAACATGTAAAATCTCTTTATATTTAATAATTAGCGATATACATCTGGCGGAGTATCAATCTGCTCGCCGTAGAAACGACGTGTCCACTTCCAACGGTTATGAAGCCAGAACCAATCTTCAGGATAACGCCTAATATAATCTTCAATAAACTCATTAAGTAGAGTAGTAGTAACAGCTATATCGCGTTTTTTATCATCTGTACGCTCCACATAAATCGGTGGATGTGCTTCAATCTCATATTTTTCAGAAAATGGACTATAATGTATAGTCACAAAAATGATTGGTACATCTTGCATACGAGCCAGTACAGCCGGACCAGCAGCTGTCAATGTTTCATAACCAAAGAATGGTACAAGAACGCCATCATCACCAGGATCCTGATCCATAATAAGGCCTAAAAAAGCACCTTTTTTTAGTTCATTGATCATTTCCCGCACACCAGTTTTATAAGTCACATGTTGGTGCATAATCCGACGATATTCATTGATAAACTTATCGGCATCACCATTCTGTTTCATTGCTACAGAAATCAACGGATACCCTTCCGAAGCAAGAACCCCCCCAAGGAGTTCCCAGTTGCCACTATGAACAGCCGCCAAAATTGCGCCTCGACCATTTTCTAAAGCATCATCTAAGTACTCTTTGTTAATAAACTCTACCATATCTTTGTATGCACCATCCTTAATTTCAGGATAGCGTAATACATCGATAATCATGCGACCAAAGCGTGTTGTACTAGCTTTCGCAATGCGTCGAGCTTCCTTGGGATCATCGGTAATATTACAGAATAGAATTTGGCCTATCGCTAGGCGCTTGCGTTTAGGCGGCACTACTAGCCACGCAATTTCACCAAGCAATGTACCAATAGCATATTGCAAACCTTTAGGTAATAAGCAAATAAAGGCACTAAAGATTTTCATAAACCTATACATGGATTATTAGCTCTCCTTCAGCTGTGCTTTCAAAGCGTCAATTTCTTTTTGTAATTGTTTTACTGTTTTAACCATATCCGGCAAACGGTTTTCATAAGCGGCCAATTTTAACCATTCTTTATGTGGTCTCATAGGATAGCCCGCCATAATAGAATTAGATGGTACATTACCTGTAATACCAGTCTTTCCAGCAAATTGCACATTATCTCCAATTGTGATATGTCCAGTACAACCAGTTTGACCTGCAAAGATTACATGATTACCACATTTAGTACTACCTGCAATACCAACTTGAGCAATTAAGAAGCAATCTTCACCAATTTCCACATTGTGACCAAGGTGTACAAGGTTATCGATTTTTGTACCACGACGAACTAATGTAGATCCCATTGTAGCATTGTCAATTGTTGTACAAGAGCCAACCTCAACATCATCTTCAAGAATAACATTACCAACTTGTGGAATATGAGTATGTACGCCATTCTCTGTAGCAAAACCGAAGCCTTCGCCACCAATTACTGCTTTAGCACGCAATACAACGCGTTTACCTAAAATACAGTTTTCATGAACAATAGCGCCTGCATAAATATCAGAACCTTCACCAATACGCACATTATGTCCAATATAAACATATGGGCGAATTGTTACATTATCTTCAATGACTGCATTATCATTAATAACACAATAGGCACCAATAGCAACATTTTTTCCAATCGTTACATTTTCGCCAATAATAGCAGTGCTATGCACTTCTCTAGGAACAACAACAGGTGGATGGAAGAGTTCTAACACTTGTGCAAACGTTGCTTTTGCATTATCAACTACAATTTGAGCCATCGGTGCATCTTTCACTTCAGATTCAACGATCACAGCACCCGCTTGGCATAATGCAATATGTTCAACATATTCACCTACTGCAAAAGTTATGGATTGTTTTACAGCTTGTTCAAAGCTACGTGTCTCAGTAATAACAATAGATGCATCGCCTATAACACGACCACCTACTAATGTTGCGAGTTCCTGTAAAGTTTTTTCCAAGGTAAACTCCTCCCCCTGTAATAATCCTTAATTATTGTGCACTTTCCTCAGTATTAACTGCTGTAGTTTGACCTGCTTGTTGAGCATTTTGTTGTGCATCTTGTTGTTCTTGTGCTTTAGCTGCATTTTGAGCTTCTTTAATTTGGTCATCAGAAGCTTTGCCCATCTTCGCAATCAGATCATCAGTCACATCAGTGCCACCACCAACAACAGCACCTTTTTCGATAACAACATCAAGTTTTTTCTCTTTTACAAGTTCACCAACTTTTTGTTCTTGATATTGACGATATTCTTGTGCTTTTGCATTGGCAAAGGCGTTTAATTCTTGATTAGCTTGATTAAATACATTTTGTTTAGAGGCTTCATCAGCGGCTGCAATTTTAGCATCCAACTCAGCTTTTTTAGCATTGATTTCTTTAGTGATTTCAATACCTTTTTCAGTGCTGTTTGCTACTTTCACGCTATCAACATAACCGATATTATTAGAACCACAACCACCTAAAATAGCCATAGAAGCCACTAAGGATGCACCTAATACTAAAGATTTAATACGTTTATTCATAATATAACTCCTTATTGAACTCGATAGGACGCTTTTACAGCATCAGTAATATCAAGCCCCTTAATATTACCACCATCATCGATGATGACTAAATCTAAATGTTGTTCCTCTGCAATAATTGCTACACGCATACGGACATCTTCTAAAATGGCCTCATGAAGTGCACTCACTTCAGCTTCTTTATCTGAAAGCTTTTTAGCCCAAGAATCATTCCAGTCCTGAGCAACAGGTAAGTTATTATTAGCAATAATAGATTGTGCTTGTTGTTGTACCATAGTATCCCGTTTTGCAGCCAATTCCTTTTGTAAAGATGCTGCATATTGGTTAAGCTCTTCTTGCCCTTTTTGTTGCATAGGAGCAAGTTCTGCTTGTACTTTAGCCTTAATAGAGTCTACATCTAGATTAGATGGTTTTCTCTTAGCTAATAACTCCTTCAATCGTTCCTCTTTCTTAGCCTTCTCTGCCATAGCCGCTTCTTTTTGTGCATCATCAATGTATACACGAGCATCATAAGCATATAAATCTAATTGAAGATTTACAATTTCAAGATCATATTCATTAGCACTAACTTTTAACTGGGCTAAATATTTTTGAGTGAGTTCATTTCGTTTCGCATTTAATTGCTGATTCAATTCATTTTCTTTTGTTGCAATACGAGTTTGCAATTCCACCGTAAGAGCATCTGACAAGGTTGAATCTAATGCAAGAGATTTCAACTGTTCCTCTTGTGTCTCTGACTTGGCATTTAGAGCTTGTTGCTCAAGTTCATATTGACGTTGTAAAAGGTCCAATTCATTTTTTGCTTGTTTATAATCCTCATAAGAAGGATTAAACTCTAATACATCATCAATACGTACAACACCTATTGATACCCCATCAGGACTCTGCTGACGATTCGTCACAAATCCATAGGCCCAAACCATAGCACATAATGCAACAACGAGAAATATGGCAAATCCTATATATCGTTTTTTCCCGTTCATTGTCGTTCTCCCTTACATAGAACTACAGTTTATTTTTTCGCATCATTAGCTAATTTTTTCAATACTTGATCTGTAATATCTACACCACCGTATAATACAGTATCTTTAGTCATTACAACGCTAAGGCCTTTTGCATCACCCACAGCTTTTGCTGCTTCCATCGCTTTATCTTGAACGGATTTAGCAATTTCTTGATCTTTTTTTGCTAAGTTTTGACGTGCTTCTTCAGCTAATTTTTGTTTAGTCGCATCATCTTGTGCTGCATCAATTTTTGCTTGTGTTTCTTGTTGTAATTGACTTTGATAACTCATATATTCTTGAGCTGCAGAGATATAAATTGGATTATCTTGAGACATCATACGAGATGTATCGATAACACCAATTGTACTATTACCGCTATTACCACTTGGCGTAGCCATTTGTGTATACGCTAAAGCGCCAATACCAATAATAAAAATAGCAGCAATGACGATGGAAAAAATTTTCACATTCGCCTTGTTGTTCATCATTCGCATCATAATAGAGTGCCCTCATTTCTTTAAATTACTGCATCAAAGGATGCCATATAGAGATATTGGTGAAAGCCTCTTTAGAAACGAGGCCTCCACCATATATATTTACTATATTAGAATTGTGTGCCGAAGCTGAAGTGGAATTTATTTTTGTGTTTACCCACGCCATAATCAAGTTTAACTGGGCCAATTGGTGTAGTAATACGAACACCAGCACCAACGCCATAGTTAAAGGTTTTCTTGCCATTGTACCACGTAACATTTGGTGCATCCCATGCATCACCGATATCAGTGAACAACACACCACTAACCTTTTTAACGATTGGGAAACGGAATTCCAATGTCGCATTATACATATACTTACCACGGAATTGATCATCTTCGTAACCACGTAAGGAATCAGCGCCACCCAATGTAAATAATTGGCTATAAGGTGCATCACCTTGGATAAAACCACCACGTGCGCGGAATGCCAAAACGTTCTTAGCACCTAGTTTTTTATACATACGTGCTTCAGCTGTGAATTTATAGAAGTCGAAATCACCGCCTAAACCATGACCAGCCCATTGAGCTGTATAGGAAATACGACGACCACGTGTCGGATCATAAATATTATCACGGGAATCGTATACCTTTTGCCATGTAATGGAGTTAATACGGCCAAAGTTATTTTTTACGTAATTATTAGAGGCAAAATTCCAACTACCACCAGTATTTGGATTAGTATTATTCCAATCATTACCGCTACCACTTGTATTAGAGATAGCATCTGTGTCATAACGATAACCAGAGCTATCGTCACTATCCCATTTATAAGTATCTTTACGGGATTCTAATGTCAAGTAGTCACGTGTATATTCCCCAGTTTGACGACCGAAGGAGATATTGAAACCACGAGATTTCTTGTTATATTCTGCTACTTCATTACCATCTTCGTTGTAATCTGTATATTCATCTTCACGGTTGAAGAAGGAGAAACCAAGGGATGTACCCTTGCTGTCAATCCAAGGTTTCAAGTAAGAGATTTGGTAGTTTTTGTATTTTTTCTTACCACCGATTTCCCAGTGAACTTTGAATTTATCACCAGTACCGCGGAAGTTATCTTCACCAAATTCAATGATCCCCATCAAGCCATCAGATTTGGAGTAACCAGCACCTAATGTAATAGTGCCTGTTTTATGTTCCAACACATCGATTTCAATGATTACATTGTTAGGATCTTGTTCACCAGGCAACATACGGACATTTACATCGTCAAAGAAGCCTAAGTTGTATACGCGTTCTACAGAACGGCGTACCAAGAACTTATTGAAAGGTTTACCTTTCTTTTGAACGAATTCGCGAGTAATAACTTTGTCACGAGTTTTCTTGTTACCAGCAGGAACGATATCTTCTACAATACCTTCTACGATATGAACATGAAGCACACCTTGGTCATCTACACGAATACCATCTACATGTGCCAACATATAGCCATCACGAGCATATGCTGCGTTGATACCTTGAACTTTTTGGCCTACGTATACAGAGTTAAGAACTTGACCTGGTTGTAAATCCATGAATTTAGTCAACACTTCAGATGTATAAACCGTATTGCCTTCGAAAACTACACCAGTAGTAATTGGGTTTACTGTGACTGCAAAGTCCAATTTAACCCCTTCAGGTACGGTAGTGAATACAGGATTTACTTCAGAGAAGTAACCAGTATTACCTAAGTTAGTCACGTCTTTAAATACACCATCAACAGATACAGCATCGCCGATTTTTTCTGTTAAGATAGGTAATAATTGTGCTTGTTGTTCAGCTGTTACGCCAGAGATAGATAAACCAGTAATCAATTTACCTACATATGGATTAATAGACTCTGCATTTGCAGCTGTAACATATTGAGCCTCTACAGTTGTAACAGCTTGAGTTTGACCATTTTCAGCAGCCTTATCAAGGTCAGTACCACCAGTAGTTTTAGACACCATTTTTACTTGTTTGTCATCTGTTTTCAAAGCAGCATTATTTACTGTAACTGTTCCATCAGAACCTTTAACTACAGTACCATCGCTAGATATAGTTGTATCACCACGAGCAGCTAAGATAGCTGCATCAGTTTCATCTTGTGTACTTGTAGTAGTTGCATCAGCATTGTAAACAGCTTGAGTTGTAGCTGCATCATTAGTAGTAGCAGCATTAGTTGTTGTTGTGCTATTTAAATCTGGAGTATAGCCAGCTTGTACCTCAGCAGCAAATACACTGCCTGTCCCCATGACAGCAGTCAACACGGACGCTGCAAGCATACTTTTATAGGCTTTTGGTTTAAACATAAATTCCTCCTAGAACTCATCCCCATAAAAAGTTTACATCTTATTTTATAAAGACCAATAAATCTTTATTATTATAGCATAAAATACTGGGAATGAGTACTATATTAAACAAATTTTATGAAATTAATATGACTAGAATGTGCATACCTATGGGATTTGCACACTCTAGCCATAAACTTAAAAGCTTCTTGTCCAACGACCGCCTATATAATTGTTCCCTTGCGATGTATGCCATGCAGTGAACTTGAGGTTTCGTTTAACAGAATACTCTATACCATATTTATTTTGTTTATTATTGATACCCTGAGAATAAGTAAGCATAACTTTCGGAACAATATACTTGCCAATTTCAATATTATAATTGCCTGCTGTTTCTCTATTAGTCGGCTCATCAGGATCAATGGACCCAGTCGTAATATTAATCCTATCCAACCCCAATGTGTTTTGTAATGCATCTTGTACATAACCAAAGGCAAACATTTGTAGACCTGCTGTAGCAACAGCATTCACATCCTCATTTGTCAATGTACTACTATTAGAATCCGCACCACGCCCAAAGGTCAACATAGAGATAATTTGATTTCTAGACAAGCTAGGATTAGACGTCAAAGTTAAATCCATATGGTCCACAGTGCCCTTTACACCAAGCATGATATTATAATTGCTTACATTAGTTTCTGCCTCTAATTGCAAATTTGGTAAATAAGAGCCACTTACAAAGTGTGCATCGCCCTTAGTAATATTAAACACATGGTTTAAATACTTAAACGTACCAGACTTAACATCAAACTGCCCACTAGCAGTTGGATTTTGCAACGTGCCACCAAAATGAACATCACCACCAATGAACATGTTATATAAAGTACGATCATATAAACGTACCCCTTTACCAGCATGGACAGTAACATCTACCCCCATATTGGTACTACTTTCACTAGATTGTAAGGAAAGCGGAATCTTGAATTGGATATTTTCCAAGTCCAAATTACCTATCAATGTAGGTAGCCCATCGCGTTCAGCAATATAAAGTTCCCCATTTAATGGTCCCTTAATATACTCACTACCAATTTCTAAGCCATCCAGTTGAACCGCCGCCTTATAATTTGTGAGCTCATGACCAGACCAATTTACTTTAGCAGCTAAACCTGCAGTACCTTTCCCCATTGTAATTCGAGATTGGAAGTCTCCTTGTTGTCCAGAGAATATCAAATCCCCATCAATGTTTGTAATTTCACTATACGCATCAGCAAGCTTCATCGTACCATTTCGAACTGAAACTGTACCATATGCTTCAGGTTGATCTATAGTCCCAGTGAGTCTAATAGCACCTTTCAACGGGCCCGTAGCATCCTTAACACGCGTTGTTACTAAAGGAATAACCGCCATATCAGCTTCGTTAAAGTCAATCGTTACATCCATAGATTTAGCATCACTAGCTTCTAAATAACCAGATGTATAGAGTGCAGCCAATGGAATTTTACCATAAATACTGAGTTTATAACCGCTCTTTGTACCTTGGATGCGTTGAATTTGAATAACATGATCTTGCATTGTAGCTAATGCAAAGCCCTCATCAATACCAATTCCATTGAAAGAACCAGATTCTACCGCACCAGATAGTTCAACCTTTGGATTTTTGGTTTCTCCAGTAACATTCACAACGCCGGTCACCCAACCCGTAGCTTGGATATCCTTACCTATAAGTGGCAAGAATGGTACAATATCAACATCCTTTAATGCAACTTGTAAATCAGCTTGTCCATCAAGATCCAATGTGCCCCCCATTGCAATGAGGCCTTCATCTACAGGTAGCTTTAAAGTAGTAATTTTAAACTTTCGATTAGCTAAGCTAGCATCGATAGTCGCATCGCCTACAATTTTATCGTCAATACTAACATCATTAATCTTACCGTTAACAGTAACACTAGGATTATCCTTTGTCCCACCAACTTCAACGGAACCGTTTAATTTACCATCAAGATGCTCATTTGAGCGATCTAGCAAGTTTAATAAACTGTTTACACTACCATTAGTAACATCTAACACGCCAAATAGCTGTTTACTATCGTCGATCTTCATGCCGCCTTTAGCAACATAACGACCACCATCTTTTTCAGCAAAGGTAAAGTCTTGTACATTCACTACCGTTTTATCTGCATACACATGACCATGAATATCATTTAATAATTCCCCATTAATCGATAGTGCATCAGATAATATGTATCCATTAAATTGAGGGTTATCCATAGAGCCCGTGATAATTCCGCGCCCCGATAATAAACCATCAACGTGATAGTCTGTATTGATGAGCAATCTACCCATATCAATTTTCTTACCTTCAAAGTCTACATTAATGGCATCTTTAGAGATTGTACCGCCACCAGTGATAGTCGCACCATAACCTTCGATATCAAATCGATACAGCTCTAATATGTCATTTTTATAGTTGTATTTTACAAAGGCATTTGTTACGAGCTTGCCATAGGCAGAACCATCCCATAAATGAGCACGACCTTCTATAATAGGATTCGCCGCAGTGCCTGTAATATGATTATCTGATTCAAACCAGCCTGTAATTGGAATATTTGTAACTGTACGGATTAGGTTTTCAATGCGTACTGCTCGAGCTCGTGCATTTAAGTCTAATGCATCAGTATTAATGTTATACCACCCTGTTACATCATAGCCGCCACTAGCATCTCCAACATGTCCACTTGTGATGGTAAGAACATGATTATCCAACTGAATATCCCCATGGATATTATCAAATCGAGCCCCTTTATAGTGAACCTCTTGGCCCCATACAGTGCCGATCACATTTGGATTGTCCAAAACACCTTTTATTGTAATAGACGTATTCAACGTACCATCTACATCTTGTCCGATAATTGGGCTTAACGATGCCAATGGTAATGCATCACCAGAAACTGTAGCATCTACATTGCCGTTTTGGATATAGCCATATCCGCTAAACACACCATCTCCCATATTGCCTACAAGAGTAAGATTTGTTCGATTATCACTATGGGTAAAATTAGCTTTTGCTGCATCAACTACTACACCACGAATGCCAATTTGACGCCCTTCAACTGCGCCCACTACATCCGTAACTTGATTGTTTTTACCTAAGATACGAACCTCACCATCCACATTACCAGTAACCGGAGTGGACATATCTTTTGTAAAAGTATCCAAAGGTAAATTCTGAGCCTTTACGGTAGCATCAAAGTCACCTGTATCAACTACATATTGACCATTGACCTTAGCATTACCTTCGCCAACTGATAGGCGAGTATTTTCAAGACGAACTAATCCATCATCATAAACAATATCGCCTTGCAGGCGATCAACATGATACCCTTTATAAGAAATGCCATCGCTACCTATTGTTGCATCTACTCGAGGCGCTACAGTGGTTCCGCCAATATGCGCACGACCGCCAACAATACCAGTAACCCCAACATCGGTAATGGCTTCTAAATTCACCTTATCAGCTACAACATTAAGATTTAAATACTCTTCCTCTTTTCCCAATGTAATGAGACCATTCAGCTTTGCTTCCTGATCATTAATACGCCAAGAGCTGTGACTAATAACGATCTGGTCATGATTTAGCATAATGCGGCCTTCACCATCAGTAATAGTATAAAGCGTATTTCCCCGTTTATAAGTACCCGTTAAGCCTTTAAAGCCTACATTGCCACTCATAACATATTGGCCATCTTTACTTTTAACATTAAGATGTAAATCTTGTAATTTCCCACCCGTTACAGATAAATCTTTACGAAGTGGTACAAAACTCATGATACCAGTAGTATCAATTTCATCGGCTTGTACAAACACATCAAAATTAGATACATCATCCATGTCTATGTTGCCATTTACAAGAACAGATGAACCATCCACATCAGCAGTAAAAGCACCTTTAGACATACCACTCATATTGAGTGCAATAGTGCCATCAAGCTTTTCAACATTTCTCTTTATCCCATCTTTAGTACGTAGCGCTACACGACCGTTATTAATGGTAATATCGCCATCAAAACTGCCGGACTGATTCGGATCTGATGGTTTTACTAACTTTTCTACACTCCAAGATCCATCGACCAATTGCCATATGTGAAGATCAGGTGACTCCACTTTGACACTAGATATAGCTGTTGCCCCTGATGTATTACCACCAATTATGCTTGGCAACGCTGATAATTTAACCCCAACAGCTACATCTTGTGCAGTTCCTACTAAATGACCATCCCGATCTTTAATCACCACATCGTTTAGAACTACATCGCCATTCCAATTGATACGAAGAGAATCATAGTCCACCGAGCCGTTTATGGCATTATTTACTTGTTCTTTAACCATAGGTGCTACATAAGTTTGAGCGATAGGATTAATGCTGGCACCAATACCAGATAAACCTAAAATCGCTGCACCTATAAGGCACCACTTTTTACGGGTCATAATGATACTCCCATACACATTATGAATAATATAAATATATATACTAATCTTACCACAGACACAGTAATAACCATAGTGTTTTAGGGGTAAATTTTATAAAACTAATATTATTTCACACTAATCAATTTCTGCTATAAGTACACAGCTAATACAATCGCTCTAATATAAGTACGTTGAGTTATACGACTATAAATATATAGGCAATTAATTACTTGTTTACCATACCACAACCAATCTGAGCTAATATGAAATACACATATAAACTATTCAAGTAAATACTGCAATAGCAAAAAAGACGACCGAAGTCGTCTTTTTTGGTTACATATTATATTATTGATTGCTACCAAGTTTTGCTAATTGTTCAAGGGCACCACTATTAGCAATAACCTCACCACTTTGGCCAACTGGAGTATTCAATGGAACACCTGTTAATTGCTCAAGCGCTGCAATGCTAATATTGTAGTTATAAAGAGCTTGTACATAATTGTTACGAGCTGTTGTCAATTTAGTTTCTGCATCAAGAACGTCTAGGTTAGTACCAACGCCTGCACGATAACGAAGTGTAGCGATACGGAAGCTTTCTTGACCTTGAGCTACTGCAGTTTGTGTACTTTGAATAGTTTGTTCAGCAGAACGCAAATTCAAGTATGCTTTTTGTACTGCTAATAATACAGCATCTACAGTTGCTAAGTTAGCTTCTTTAGCTTGTTCAAGTTGCGCATTTGCTTTTTTAATGGCATTTTGTGTAGCACCGCCATCCCATAAACTCCAAGATGCACTAGCACCTACGCTCCAGGATTTTGTACTTGTTCCAAAATAACCATCTGGATCAATATAACCACGACCAGCTTTTACTGCTACAGTCGGTAAGTAGCCAGCTTTAGCAGATCTTACAGCTTCTTCTGCAGATTTTACATCAAGGGCAGATTTTACAAGAGCAGAACGATGAAGTAAAGCATATGCCTTAGCTTGTTCCAATGTAACATTATAAGGTTTATATTGTAAATCATGTTCTGCCGTATTAATAGCTGTTTGTACAGGATATGCAATGACTTGATTTAAACTTGCTTCTGCTAAATTTGCAGCATTTTGAGCTTTAACAAGGCTCGTTTCAGAGTCAGCAAGATTTGTTTTAGCAGCCAACACATCAGAACTAGCTACCAAGCCAACATTATATTGAGCTTGCACATTTGTTACATGACCTTGGTAATCTTTAACAGCTTGTTGAGCCACATCAACAAGATTACGGTTCATAATCAATGTATAGTAGCCACTAATAGCATCATATTTTGCTTGTTGAAGTGCTTCTTCATAGCTAGCACCAGTACCTTCACGTGTATAACGTGCAGAATCAATGCTTGCATCAAGTTGAGGATTAAATACAGGCGCACTTATGGAGAAGTTATGACTACCAGTTTTACCGCGACCAGTATCACCACCTGTTTTTTGAGCTGCCCAACCATAGCTAACAGTCGGGTTTTTAGCCGCAGCCACCTGGCTAACTGCAGATTTAGCAGCTTCATAACCCCATTTAGTTTGTTTTGCAGTGCGGTTATTCGCTAATGCTAACTCAATCGTACGAGACTCATCAAGGTCCAATTTGCTCTCATAAGTTTTGCTATCTTGCACAGATTTTTCAGCTAATTGCTTTTGTGTTAATTGAATAGCTTCTTTCTGATATTTACTTAATTGATCTCCATTATTAACGGAAGTTGTAACTACATCAGCAGCCATTGCACCTGTAGTAGCCAAGGAGAGCATTACCCCCAAGGATAAAACCTTTTTGTTCATAATATGTACCTCCATATTCACCTAAAGTGAATGTACTAGTCTTTAGAATACTTGTTTAATACCAAAGTAGGTACCACCGTTCGTGGAACTGAACGGCCTGGTCATTTGAATAACCCCATAAGTATCTTTATGTAAACGTATATCACTACGAATACGATATTTACGATTGTTAAGATCATATATAGCTGCGGACAAAGAAATTGGACTACCTAAATTATAATCAACACCTAGACCCAATTCACTTTCAAATATACCACCGCGCACTAACCATTTAGAACTAACGAATCGACCTGCATTCAAGTCAAATTTAGTGCCGTCTCCAATATTGGAAAGACCAAGCTCAGCCATCCCTTTATCATTAAAAGCACGAACACGACCATTGATGCGGAACTCATCATCTGTTGTGTTATACAACAAATCTACAGATGGCTCAATTTTAGTAGACGACTTTTTTTCAACGTTATTTTCGTCTACAACATTTCCATTTGCATCAGTTTGATACGGTTTACCACCCATCAATTTATTGATACGAGCAGAAATTTGTGCCGTATTATGTAATGTTTCCTTAATATTTTCCTGTGCTTTAGGATCTGTTACAGTAGACTCCATTGAACGAGCCATATTATCTACACGATCCGTAGTTTGTTTTAAGTTAGTCAAAATAGCACGCATATCATTGCCTGCATTACCATCTGCATTAAATTGCTGCGCTGTCTGATTTAACTGTGCTGTTACATCAGCCATATTTTGTGTAATCGCTACAGCATTATCAGCCATCGTTGCAGTAGATTGCAAGGAGTGCTTAAGTGCATTTTGCGTTGTAGGATCACCAATAATATTATTGATAGACTGCAACATTTTCTCTGTGCCATCCATTAATTTCTGAGCACTTTGCATGGCTTTCTCCATAGCATCTGCGCCTTCGCCCTTAACAGTGTCGCCATCTTGTAAAAATACTTTAGATTGACCTGGTGATATTTGAATAAATTTATCACCTAAAAAACCATCTGACCCTAATGTGAAAGTAGAATCACTTGGAATTTGTGTCTTTTCATCAAGCTTCATTTTTACTACAACACCATGCGGTGTAATTTCAATATCGGAAACATTACCGATAGCTACCCCAGAGTATTTAACCTGATTACCATTTTTTAGACCATTAACTTGAGCAAAATCCCCAGTAATCGTCATTTGCGGTTTAGCCAATATATCAATGCGTCCTACAAACAGTATGCCCGCAATAAATAATGCTATACCTATTATCGTGAAAGCCCCTACCTTGGCCTCCGTCGTCCACTTCATTATACCTCTCCCATCGCAGATACGTTAATTGGTTCTGCTTCGCCATGAATAAACTGTTGTACCTTTTTATTTGTAGAATTCTTAAAGTCTATTGTATCAGAAATTTCCACAAATTTCCCCTTATCAAGTAAAGCTATGCGGTCTGCTACATAAAATGCAGATTGCATATCATGTGTTACCACGATAGATGTACAACCGAGCCGTTGCTGCATTCCCTTAATCAGCATACTAATCGTACCTGATGTAATAGGATCTAACCCAGATGAAGGTTCATCATAGAGAATTAAACTCGGATCTAACGCTATGGCACGAGCTAAGCTAACACGTTTCTTCATGCCCCCAGATAATTCGTTAGGCATATAGGATTCATACCCTTTTAAACCGACCCAATCGAGACGCTCTGCTACAATGCGTTTTATTTCATCATCTCCTAAGTCCGTATGCTGACGTAAGCCAAAGGCTACATTTTCACCTACTGACATAGAATCAAATAATGCAGAGTATTGGAATACCATCCCCATTTTTCTTCGTACTGTATTAAATTCATCTTCAGATAATGTTGTAATATCTGTGCCATCTACTATAATCTGTCCCGATGTAGGACGCTGCAAGCCAATCAATAAGCGAAGTAGTGTACTTTTACCACTACCACTACCACCTAATATGACTAACGTCTCCCCATCATCGATAGTGAGATTAATAGAGTCTAAAATCACACGCGACTCATAGGCAACTACAACATTGCGTAGTTCTATCATAAATCCCTCTAATGTATCTACTAATATAATAAGGTAGATAAAAAGTAATTTAATACAAATACTAAAATGATACTAGTTACTACAGAACTAGTTGTGGAGAAGCCTACTGCTTCTGCGCCCATTTTAGTTTCCATCCCCTTATATGCACCTACCAACGCAATGACCGCGCCGAATACACTAGATTTAATTAAACCTAATGTAAAATCAGAAATAGTAGAGAACATTTGAATGGAATCTAAATATGTACTTGGTGCCAAACCTTTAATAGCAGTAGCTACAAAGTAACCACCAGCAATGCCAATTACCACACCGTAAAAAGCCAAGATTGGAACCATTACCATACAAGCCACTACACGAGGTACTACAAGATAACCAACAGGATCAACAGCCATAACACGTAGCGCATCAATTTGTTCTGTCACCTTCATTGTACCAATTTCAGCCGTGATAGCAGCACCAACACGGCCAGCCAATACAACGCCTACCAAAATAGGTCCTAACTCTCGCCCCATAGCAACAGCCATAAGACCACCCACAGTGCTTTGAGCACCATATGTAATCAATACGTCTGTAATCTGTAAGGTCATAACTGCACCAGCAAATAGCAATGTTAAACTGATAATTGGTAATGAATCCACGCCTAGGTGAGCCATCTGCTGAAATACATGCCATAGATTAATCATTTTCAGTTGTTTTATTGTTTGCCACACTAACAATGTAGCACTACCCATCTGTGATAGGCCTTTTATTACAGCTCGGCCTATCGATTCTAGCCAATTCAACAGTCTAGCCCTTTCCCCTTACGCTTTCAGCTTATTCAGCTGTATTAGTATCATTTACTTTAGATTCATCCTTTTTATCAGGTGTTTTTTTGTCTTGTTTATCAGACTTTTTCACATCTTTTTTACTGGATATATCCTTCTTAGATTGATCTTCCAATTCTAATTTATGTTCCATCTTAACTTGATTTTTAACTTCTCTTACGCGTTTAGCTAATGCTTTATCACGATCAGCTGGTTTCATAACATGAATTGTAAATTGACCATCACCTTGAACGATGTATTCTGTATCAATAGCAGTTTTTTCAATTTGATTATCATCGTCCTTACCAGAGCTCAAATCTTCTTGCCCTGTTTTTTTCTTTACATCCCCTGGCATAGGTTTTGATTCTACATCTTTAAGTTTAGCTTTTTTAACTGATTTAGAACCATCTTCATCAACCAGACTAATGCCATCTTCTAAAAACTCTACAACGATTTGATTATTCGTATCAGTCTTTTGAATTTCATCATAAAGCTCATTAAAATCTTTATGAACTTTTAATCGACGTAAAATTTCATCAGTTAAATTATATTTTTGTTTTTCTAATACATAAGGTAATGGGATCTCGCCTCCCCCACGTACCTCTAAGGTATACTTGCCAACAGCCTGATTCTCAGGAACTTTAAAGAAGATTTGTTTAACAACCTTCTCCCCACGGAATGGCTCCAATGTTACATCTACAACGATTGTATCCCCAGGAGAAACAATGGTAGAAGATGCAGACGCATCAATAAGCTTCGCAGTTTTCTTATCTTGTGTTACTTCAGTTTCTACAGAAATATCAGAGATTTCATAATTAATGAATCGGTTATTCATAAGAACATCGATAACATTGTAGAACTCATCAACAGCCTTCTCTGAGATAGAGTCAGAACTATAGAACATATTAGTTCGTGTCAATGGTTTATGTTCTTTACCTCTTGGAGTAATAGTATAAGAAATTGTAGCTGTACCAGCGCCACTACGATCTAATGTTTTATTCAACATATTATATAGAGATGTAGCCGCTAAGGTCGGTGTCATTTCACTATCTTCAATGACCTTAACAGAGCTAGTCTTATCACGCCCCATATCAAGGTCTTTCAAATGGAAGCGCATAGGAATGCCTGGAGAGATCACTCCAGATACGCCAGCAATACCAGCACCTCTATCTTCAGTTACTGAGCCTACTTCCTTGCCCATAGAACCTAATTTGAAAGCAGCATCATAACTTTTGACTACCGTAAAGATACTTGCATTGTGCATAAAGTAGTTTGAAGAGCCATGTTTCAAGAATGGATGACCAAAGGCTACAATTTTTTCACCATCTACATAAGTAACAGTACCAATAGCCCCTAATTTAAGATCTCCATCAACTAATAATGCTGCTACAGATCCACCAGCCTCTAATGGTTTAGTAATTTCATCACCACTAGCGCTAGCAGTATCATAAGTTTCATATTTATATTGTGGCAACTTAGATTTGAAGTAATCCATGGACGCTGCATCAAAGCCATAAGCCATAAGTGGGGTTCCAAGAGGGATCAATTGTTTATCGTCCCATGGTCTAGATAGATTCTTCTCATATGGAATATTCCATAACTTCACCATATCTTCGATAGGAGTAATCATCCCAATCGTACCATCCGCAAAGCCCCATCCATAGGCTACAGCACCAACGAGCTTGCCATTTATATATACAGGACTACCACTCATGCCATGAGCAATGCCTCCAGTTTTTTCCATAACAGGACCAGAGAACTTTGCCAAAATAAGATGACCAGATGGCCCCTTATCCTTCATGACACCCAGTACCTTTACATCAAAGGTTGAAATGGTATCTCCTACAATTACAGTTTTTGCAATACCTTCCATACCTGTAGTTACATCATTGACAGGCATGAAATCAACAGCCTGTGCAGCTGTAAGTGAAGTACAGAAGAAAAGCGCCAGTATCGCTTTTCTATACCGACGCCAAGAATGAGAAAACTTCATTCCTTCTCTCCTTTATTTACTTTCTACTGTGACAACGATTTGATCACGAGAAACGTCTGAACCCACTGTAACATTAACCGCCGTTACAGTACCAGTTACAGTAGATTTAGCAGCAGCCATAGGGCCAGCCAATGTCTCTACAGTTACCAATGTTTGACCTTCTGTTACAGCAGAGCCAACAGAAACTGTAGAAGCAACTTTACCTGTTAATACACTTTGGTATGATACAGGGGCCGCCATTACAGAGCTAACACTTAAAATGCCTAAAGCAGCTAAGGCCAACACTACTCTTTTCATAACGATCCCTCCTTTTACAAAATTAGTTATGTATGTATAGTATACTAAATTATTAGTAATTTTTCAAACAAAATTGTATGCAACGAATTCATTTTATAATTACAATATCCTCATAGGTCGTAGGATTTGGAGTAGCTTTATGTACGTACGTATCATTAACCACTAAATCAACGCTACCTTGATTTGATAATTCAGCACCATCTACGACACCTAGATTAGATAACAGTTTGGCCCCTTCTTGTTGTGTGACCCCTACAGATTGAAGGCCTGCTTTATCAACAGTAAGGACCACTAAATTATGATCTTTTGTAGTTCCTATGAAACTGCGAGCTTTATTATGGGTCCCATCAGCACCTACATAATTGCCATTCTTCAATACCATAGTACCCGCTTGTAGCGCTGCACCACCAGTAGTGCTAACTTGTGCTAACTCCGGTCTATTTTGAATCGTAATCGGTGTGCCCACTTTTAATTTACGCAGTGCATCTCTTGATTCTCCATGCCCAGATAATACATATTGGTTTTCTCCAATTTTAGAATTTCCTTTTTGACCACTAACAACCTTGCCATTGGCTACAGTCACTTCATAGCCGAAATCATTAGTTTTTGTAGAAGGCCCATAAGCTGATGTATATAGAGTCAAGGCATTTTCTTTACGTCCTGTATTAACAGATGTAATTAGGAATGTATCTTTTTGTGTTTTAGCTTGTAATAATGGTCTCTTTTCTTCAATAAAATATCCCCGATTTGGTGTATATCGCAAGGTGCCACGATTAGAAATACGCTCTAAATCAATCGTTCCATCACTAGCTACTGAATAAGGACGATCAAAACTTCCGCCCTTTACCTTTGCTCCAATGATGGCAGTATGTGATTGAACCACAGATGATAAGGTTTTTCCTTCTGGAACATGGGCTACTACCATAGGTGAATCATTATCAACAGATAACGCAAAGGCTTGAATCTTACCTTCTGCTACAGTGTTATTAATCTTGCTATACGTAACGGATTTATTTACATCTTTTGTTGTTTGTTGAGCATAGCTAGAAAATAAATCCACTACAATACGCGATGGCTTTTCCAATGTAAACTCATGGTGTTGTACATCCTTATTAGCCGTCAATGTTACTTGTAAAGCGCCATTAACAGGTTGCAAACCAATACCTTTTAAAACACCTGTTTTCGTGTTATTTTGAGCTACAGGTCCAGTCAATCCATTTGTGGTACCACCTAGGTTAAGGGTAAGAGCATGTGTGGACTCATTATAAGATTTAGTCCAAGATACAGGCATTTCAGACACATCTAATACGATTCGACTTGTACCTTCGTGATTAGATACACGTACGCCGGTTAAATTTCCAGCTTCCGCATAAGGTATTGTACTGCCTAGAAAGCCTAACACAGCAAAAGTCATATATAAATATCGTTTCATTTACAATTCCTCTATAGCGACAACCCATATTGATAGATTTATATTCATACATCAATTTTATGCAATATACTTTTACTATAGTATACATCATAACGATGAAAATTACAAAAAGGATGCACTAAAAAAGAAGTTACTATCTACCGTCATTCCATTTTTCAATGGTCTATCTATAAATAGTAACTTCCTCAAATTTTACATTATTTCAATGAAATATTTTATTGTAATTCATCCAATGTATCACGCAATTGTGACATTTCATCAAGAGCTTTTGCAACCCCTTTGATAACAGCATATCGCGGAGACTCTACCAAATAAGATGCAATACCAACAGAACGTGTAATAACACGATCTAAACCATCGATGAGAGCACCGCCACCTGTCAGAATGATACCATGATCATTAATGGCTGCTACAAGTTCTGGAGGCGTTTTTTCTAAAATCGATTTAATGCCTTCTAGAATATTCATCACTTGCGCCTCTAAGGCACGTTGAATTTCTAAGGAATTAACAGCAACCATCTTAGGTAGTCCAGAGCTGGCATCACGCCCTCTAACCTCTATAGTTCGTTCTTTAGCTCGTCGATCTACGGTACCAACAGAAATCTTTATCTTTTCTGCTGTTAAAGGTCCAATAACAAGTCGCTTCTTACGACGTATATAGCGAATAATAGATTCATTGAAGGAATCTCCCCCAATACGAAGGGATTCACTCACAACAACACCAGTATCACAAAGAACGGCAATATCAGTAGTACCGCCACCTACATCGACAACCATAGCTCCAACTTGGTCAGCATCATTGAGACCTGTACCCATAGCTGCTGCTAATGGTTCCTCAATAAGAACAGTCTTTTTCGCGCCTGTTCTAAGTAAAGCCTCTAAAATAGCACGTTTTTCAACAGGCGTAATTCCAGATGGCACACATACGATAATACGCATTTTCATCAATCTAGAAGCAGGCACAACGGAACGAATAAAGTATTTTAACATAAATTCGGTCATATCGTAATCTGCGATAACACCCGCTTGAACAGGACGAATAACAGATATGCCTTTAGGTGTACGCCCAACCATAGAACGTGCAGCTTCACCTAACGCGAGTATATCTCCGGTTTTATCATCACGTGCAATATAGGCAGGCTCATCTAAGACAAGCCCTTTCCCTTTAGCAAAGATAAGAATATTGGCAGTTCCCAAATCTATACCTAAGTCAAAATTCAATGAACGATTCAATCGCCCCATTAAATCGCCCACTTGTTCAGGACGAACTAAACGCTTTAATGTCATAGCAGGCGTAGTTTTAGCAATAGCTACGGTTTCACGACTACGGCGCTCTGCACGGCGCATCTTTGTAACCCTAACCATAGCCTCGCGCATATTAGAAGCTAAATGATTCGCTTGTTTAGCTACACCTTCTGAAAGTTTCGTAGACTTACGTTTTGTTCTACGCAAGGGCTTACGAGTCGTGCTCGCCTTAGAGTTTTCAACCTTTGCAGCACCTAAGTTTTGTTGCTTGTTGTATAAAGCCGGCCCTTTTGAGCGCCGGCTTCGTTTCTTTTTATTCTGTTTTGGCTCTGTACTTTTATTCGTCAACCCGAACAATATCAGCACCTAACCTTTGCAATTTACCTACGAAATCATCATAACCACGATCGATATGATGTAGACGACCTACTTCAGTTCTACCTTCTGCAGTCAACGCAGCACAAACAAGAGCCGCACCTGCACGCAAGTCTGTAGCATTAACTACAGCACCATGTAAGCGTGGCATACCTTCTACAATCGCTTGACGATTGTCGATATCGATATGGGCACCCATTTTGCGAAGTTCCGCAACGTGCATGAAGCGGTTTTCAAATACAGTTTCTGTTACAGTACTTGTACCTTCAGCGATTGTAGTAAGCGCCATAAATTGAGCTTGCATATCTGTTGGGAAGCCTGGGTATGGCAATGTTTTAATATCAACAGCTTTAATGCCTTTGCCAGTACTGATAACGCGAATACCATCAATTTCTTCCTCTACAGTAACGCCAGCTTCTTTTAACTTAGCTACTACTGGTTTCAAATGTTCTGGCAATGCATTTTCTACAAATACGTCACCACCAGCCATAGCAGCAGCAATCAAATATGTACCAGCTTCGATACGGTCAGGAATAACCGTATGAATCGCACCATGTAATTGAGGCACACCTTCAATGCGGATTACATTTGTACCAGCACCGCGAATATTAGCGCCCATTGCATTTAAGAATGTTGCTAAATCAACGATTTCAGGTTCTTCCGCAGCATTTTCGATAACAGTTTTACCTTCAGCCATGGAAGCTGCCATAATTACGTTTTCTGTAGCCCCTACACTTGGGAAATCCAAATAAATTTGAGTGCCTTTAAGACCTTCTGGAGCATGAGCATATACATAATCTTCAGTAATTTCAATTTTAGCACCTAGTGCTTCGAACGCTTTTAGGTGAAGGTCGATAGGACGTGCACCAATCGCACAACCACCTGGCATGGAGATTTTCGCCTCCCCTTTGCGCGCCAAAAGTGGCCCCATCACAAGGAAAGATGCACGCATTTTGCGTACAAGCTCATAAGGAGCTTCCGTAGCAGTCAATGTAGACGCATCGAAAATAATTTCATCATCTGCTTTATTACGAGTAATTTTAACCCCCAAAGACTCGATAACTTGGCAAATTGTACCTACATCTTCCAAATTTGGAATTTCAAGTAATTTACTAGGTGTTGATGCTAGCAAAGTACCGGCAATAATAGGGAGTACCGCATTTTTAGCACTACTAACACGTACACGGCCTTCCAACCGGTTGCCACCTTGAATGATTAGCTTTTCCAACAGAATTCCTCCTACACTTTATATCGATCATCTTGTATGAACTACAAGACGTTGTATTTATAACGTCATATACTAAATGTTATTATACTATTTTTCGATATATCTCATCAAGAGACTGTGAGAAAATACTGAGAAAAAAAGCCCCTCATTTTTGATATGTACCCCCTTTACTGGACAACCAGTAAAAATGGAGAGGACATATCAATTTTGAGGGGCTAAATTATTATTTGGCTTTTAAGGATTTTAGCTTCTCATCCATATGCACTGTATCTAAGAAACGAACAGTACCTGTTTTAGAACGCATTACGATAGTATGTGTACGCGCACCACCTGGGAAGTATTGAATAGCATTCAATAAGTTACCGCGAGTAATAGCAGTAGCCGCAAAGATGACATCATCTGTACGAACTAGATCATCCAATGTAAGTACTTGATTTACATCGGTAATACCCATTTCATGACAACGACGAATTTCTTCTTCTGTTTCTGGTTTCAAGCGCGCTTGCATATCGCCACCTACGCATTTTAAAGCTGCCGCAGCCAATACGCCTTCTGGTGCACCACCAGTACCAACAACCATGTGCACACCAGAGCCTTCGATACAACATTCCATAGCTGGGTTAACATCGCCATCAGAAATTAACATAATACGTGCACCAAGATCACGCGCTTCTTTCATCAAACCATAATGACGCTCACGATCAAGCATTACAAGTGTAATTTCATCAACATTGCGATTCATTTTTGCAGCTACATTTTTAATATTTTCTGTTAAAGATTTTGTAATATCGATAGCACCTGCACCACGAGGACCAACACAAAGTTTTTCCATGTACATATCTGGCGCATGTAACAAGCCACCTTTTTCAGCAATAGCCATAACTGCAATCGCACCATTTTGGCCTTTTGCAATCAAGTTTGTGCCTTCAATAGGGTCAACTGCGATGTCTACTTCTGGGCCACCCGCACCTACATGTTCACCAATGTAAAGCATAGGTGCTTCATCGATTTCGCCTTCGCCAATAACAACTGTACCAGAAATACGAACAGAGTCAAATGCTTGACGCATTGCGTCTACAGCAAGACCATCCGCTGCATCCTTTTGACCGCGACCAAGTAAACGACCGCTGCGCAAAGCAGCCGCTTCAACGACACGAGCAAATTCCAAAGATAATGTACGATCCATAATAGGCCTCCTTATAAGTCCTGTGTCTATTGTAATATGACCCTTACATCGAGCCGAATACTTAACTTATTGATTAGCTTGTTTCCAATCTGCCATAAACTTTTCAAGCCCTGCATCTGTTAGTGGATGTTTCATAGCTTGCATAAGCACTTTAAATGGCACAGTTGCAATATGAGCACCAGCTTTTGCACATTGAATGATATGCAATGGTGTTCTCACACTAGCCGCAATAATTTCAGTTTCAATGCTATGAATAGCAAATATATCTGCAATATCTTGAATCAATGTAAGACCATCCATACTGATATCATCAATACGGCCAACAAATGGGCTCACATATGTAGCACCTGCACGAGCTGCTAATAAGGCTTGGTTGGCAGAGAAGATTAAGGTTACATTAGTTTTAATGCCTTCTTTGCTTAAAACTGCAACAGCTTTAAGGCCTTCTGGAGTCATAGGCACTTTGATAACTACATTAGAGCCTAATTTTACAAGCTCATGAGCTTCCGCAATCATACCTTCTGCATCAGAAGCAATAACCTCTGCACTCACAGGGCCCTCTACCAAATTAGCGATTTCAGAAATAACTTGTTTTAAATCGCGTTTAGCTTTCACGATAAGGGAGGGATTAGTAGTAACACCATCGATAAAACCAAAAGCATACGCCTCTTTAATCTCATCAAATTCTGCTGTATCAATAAAGAACTTCATAGAATGCCCCCTCTTATTTTCCAGCCTTAATTACTTCTACGCCGCCCATGTAAGGTACAAGCACTTTAGGAATCACAACAGAGCCATCAGCTTGTTGATAGTTTTCCAAGATAGCTGCTACTGTACGACCTACAGCAAGACCAGAGCCATTTAATGTATGAACGAATTCTGGTTTACCTTTAGGTCCACGACGGAATTTAATGTTTGCACGACGAGCTTGGAAATCAGTCATATTAGAGCAAGAAGAAATCTCTCTATACTTGCCTTGAGCTGGCATCCATACTTCTACATCATATGTTTTAGCAGAACCAAAGCCAATATCACCTGTACAAAGTGTAATTACACGGAATGGTAATTCTAATAAGCGCAATACTTCTTCTGCATTATCAGTCAATGTTTCTAATTCTTTGTAAGAATCTTCAGGTTTAGCTAATTTAACCATTTCAACTTTGTTGAATTGATGTTGACGGATAAGACCACGAGTATCACGACCTGCAGAGCCTGCTTCAGCACGGAAGCATGCAGTAAATGCAGTATAATATTTTGGCAATTCCTCTTCGCTCAAGATTTCGCCACTGTGATAGTTAGTCAATGTAACCTCTGCGGTAGGAATCAAGAAATATTCAGTATCTTCTACATGGTACATATCTTCAGCAAATTTAGGTAATTGACCAGTACCTGTCAAAGTTTCACGCGTTACCATGTATGGAGTCATCATTTCAGTGTAGCCTTGTTTATCTACATGAAGATCAACCATGAAGTTAATGAGAGCACGTTCTAAACGAGCACCCAAACCTTTATATACAGTGAAACGAGCACCGCTCATTTTACCAGCGCGATTGAAATCAAGAATGTCGAGATTTTCACCTAAATCCCAATGAGCTTGTACATCAAAGTCGAATTGACGTGGTTCGCCCCATTTGCGTTGTTCTACATTTTCATCTTCATCAGCACCAACAGGAACAGATGCATCGCACATGTTTGGTAACATCAATGCCGCGTCACGTAATTTTGCTTCTACATCGCGAATACGATTATCAAGCTCAGCAATATCATCGCCTACTTTTTTCATTTCTGCGATTTTATCATCCGCATTTTCTTTATTGCGTTTTAATTGGCTAATTTCTTCAGTTACAGAGTTACGAAGAGCTTTTAACTCCTCTACTTTACCAATCAACTGACGGCGTTCATCATAAGCGGATACAAAGGTTTCCAAATCGCCTTTCGTGTGACGATTATCTAAGTTTTGTTGCACTAAATCAATATTTTCACGGACAAATTTCAAGTCTAACATACTATGAACCTCATCTTCCAACTATGCTACGAACAATATATTCAATACGTTTAAGTATACCATATATTGGTGTATTTATCATTAAATTATAAGACATCTACTAGTTTTGTCATTAATTTTTATACTATTCATCATCATCTTCCTCTAGTAAATAATCTTTTGCCATCCATTTTCGGGTGCCGGTGAAAGAAATGGTAACCCATTTTTCCGAAGGGTTTCCTCCGATTTCTTGGTCAATTTCATTGCGAATCGCATCGATTTCAGCAATCGTTTGATAGGGAAAATTCTTACGAACTAAAATATCAATCTCAATAATTCGAGTGTTGCCATATACTTGTACGCTAGAAACATAATCCTTGAAATTGTACTTTTCCATAAAACGATCCATAATTTCCTGCACTTCATTATGTAATGAAGTTGGTGCCCACCCCAACACTTGTTTTACAGATGGGATGATAATGCGGAACGCAGACGGTATCATTTGCACCGCTAATACAACGAGAACTATCGGGTCAATATAAGATGCCCAATCAGCATATTCAGTTCCTTCTAACATGATAGCTACGACGAAACTGATTAAGATAGCTGCTTCTAACAAAGCATCTACATACCAACTTACATTATCAAATTTGATTAAGTTGGACTGTAGACTCTTATTAATGCGACGCACATATAAGTAATATATTGTGTCCGCCACTGTAAAGAAGATAGCATAGTAAATAGCGGGTCCAAAATCTACATGACGACCACCCGATATAAGATCTGTAATACCACTAGATAAGGCATAGATTACAATTAGTAATATAAAAAATCCTTCTACGGCCAACACTAAAGGTTCAAACTGCCAATACCCAAACTGAAAGCGCTTACTCGTTTCACGCGCTATTAATTTGGCGGTCATTAACATCATGATTTTAATAACAACATCGACAAAGGAAAATACACCATCTAATAAGACCGCACTAGAACCCGTCACAATCCCCATTATAGTACCGCTTACCGCTACTAGAGCCATCAGGCCAACGGATTGCATAAGTAACTTCTGCTCTATAGAGCGCCTTGCCCCTAATATATCCATCAAGTACCCCACTTTCTTAATTTATACATTATTTTATTATACACCAAGGGTATTGATGCGCAATATGAGGCCAAATCAAAACAGGTAGTTTGCCTTATATACAAACTACCTGCTATAAATACTATTTAATTCTATTTTGTATTCCCATGCTATTACATATCACATATTAACCTTGAGGATTAGGTACTATATGGCCGGCTACATAGCGCTCAACAATATGTCGATCATCACCAACATATAACCAACGCTCTAATCGTTCTTCTAAGGTGCGTTCATTAGGGTCAAATAGTGATGTGTCGTCAATGACAAGGGCATCTAAGTCACAACCTTTTTCAAAGCTACCAACCTTACCAAAGAACTTGCCGCCGCCCTTTGTAGCCATATAGAAAGCTTCACTTAATGTAAGTGGAGCATATGTTTGATCGACTTCTACCCATTTCATTTTTGATAATCCAATAGCTTCCGTAAGAACTTTTGCCATCGATACAATATGACCACCTGAGATATCTGAGCCCAAACCAATCGGTATATTCCATTTCATTAGCTTACGAATCGGTGCAATACCACTTGATAGATTTACATTGGAATATGGACAATGCGATACCATAGTTTGTGTTTCTGCCATACGATCCATCTCAACATCACTTAAATGGATGCAATGAGCCATTACAGTTGGTACAACACCCATCAAATGGTGCTCATAGTACACATCTGTATAGTTTGGTGACTCCGGATGCAAGGATGCAACCCAATCAATTTCGCCATGATTTTCCGATAAATGAGATTGAATTGGTACATTGTACTCTTCGGCCAATTTACCTAGCCCAGACATTAACTCACTTGTACAGGATGGTACAAACCGAGGGGTAATGATAGGTTTTACTAAAGGGCTAAATGGAACAGATTCTTCTAACCACTCTTTAGTATCCACTAATGATTGATTCGTTTCTTCAATCAAAAAATCAGGACTATTGCGGTCCATATTTACCTTACCTACATAGGCTGATAATCCAGCTTTTTGTAAAAGTTCCATCAACACCAATGTACTTTCTTTATGGATAGTACCAAACAGTATACTTCTAGTAGTCCCATTTCTCCATAAGTCTTGGACAAAGGCGCCATATACTAACCGTGCATAATCTGGATCACTAAATTTTGCTTCTTCAGGGAATGTATAGGTTTCTAGCCATGGTAATAATTCTTTGTCCATACCAAGGCCACGATTACAATACTGCGGAGCATGAGCATGCGTATCTACAAATCCTGGAATGATGAGATTATCACCATAATCAGTAACCTCGCACTCTGCATAAGCTGGTGGAATACTTTCACCACAATATACGACCACGCCATCTACGGCAATGATATATCCATGTGGAATAGATATAAATTCTGAAGGCCGCGGTGTATATAATATATTTCCTTTTAAAATAAGTGTCGAATTCATATAACCTCCTCGCGTGATGAGAGCCCTAAAGCACTATGCTCGAATAACACGCTAGATTTTCTTTAATATTCTTTTTTCAATACATAGCCATAGGCTTGTTTATATCCATTTGATTGTTCAGTAATGTATACACCTTGTATTTCCGGCGCAAAACCAGGCAGTTGATTAATGCCTTCTTCTAAGGCTAAGAAATAGTCACACGCAGTCTTGGACCAACGCTCCCCTGGCTGAACACATATTACACCTGGCGGATACGGAAGAGCTCCTTCAAGAGCAATACGCCCTTCTGCTTCGCGTAGCGGCACTAATTCTCCCTTGTTACGTTGAAACTCAAAATTTGCCTCTTGTGGATTCATTACATAGTTAGGGAAATATTCACGAGAAAATAGCCGTTGTTGTAATAGGCTTACATTTCTTGACTTATAAAAATCATGCATTTCTTGACATAGCTGACGAATACTATAACCTTTATATTTCTCTATATGACTATAGTAAATAGATGGTAATACTTCCTCCATAGGTGCATCGCGATCTATAAGGTCTTCAAAACGAATGAGTTCCTCCACGAGCGCATCCATCTTACTTTGAGATTCTGCTGGTGTCATAAGGAATAAGATCGTATTTAAATCACATTTTTCAGGAATGATTCGATTTTCCCGTAAATAATTAGCAAGAATATTAGCAGGAATGCCAAATTCTTCATATGCTCCAGTTTCTACATTAATTCCTGGTGTAATTAGTTGAAACTTACAAGGATCGATAAAATACTGTCCCTTACCATAGCCTTTAAAGGAATGCCACTTTGCTCCTGGTTCAAAAGCAAAATAATTTACATCTTTTGCCATTTCATATGTATTTCCGTCTTCCCACTTTTTGCCATGCACTATCGGTGGTACTAGCGGACGGAGATATTTGCAGCGCTTCAAGACAGCTTTACGAGCATCAATAGCAACTTCAACACATTCACGCCATAAATTTTGACCTAGTTCACCTTCATGGATTTTCGCATTGACATCGAGAGAGGCAAATAACGGATAAAATGGAGAGGTAGATGCATGCATCATAAAGGAATTGTTAAAACGTTTATGATCTACATAACGATCTTCCCCCTTTGTATGACTATCCTTCTTATGAATTTGAGAGGTTTGAGAAAAACCTGCTTGTTGTTTGTGAACAGATTGAGTCACCAAAATCCCCGGATCATCAGGGCCTAATTCTAACAGTAATGGACTACAATCTTTCATCATAGGAATAAACTGTTCATATCCCACCCATGCAGAGTCAAAGAAAATATAGTCACAAAGATGTCCTATTTTATCTACTACTTGCCGCGCATTATAAATCGTACCATCATAGGTTCCTAGTTGAATAACTGCTAATCGAATGGGACGTTTTGCATTTGCTTTTTCAGGTGATTTTTCTGCCACTAATTGACGTATATAACTTTCATCAAAGCAATGATCTAAAATACCACCAATAGAGCCAAAGGGATTACGTGCTGTTTCAAGATATATAGGCGTAGCACCAGACATAACGAGGCCACCAAGGCAGATAGATTTATGATTATTACGATCATATAAAATAATATCTCCTGGTGTTAAAAGAGCATTAAGCACTACCTTATTCGCAGAAGATGTACCATTCAATACAAAATAGGTTTTATCCGCATTGTAGACCTTAGCTGCATGTGCTTGAGCAGCATATGCATAGCCTTCATGAATTAAGAGATCCCCTAATTTTACATCTGCATTGCAACGGTCAGCTCTAAATATATTTTCTCCAAAGAAATTGTAAAAGGCACGACCCGTAGGATGTTTATAGAAGAATTGGCCCCCTTGATGACCTGGACAGTCAAACTGTGAATTTTCATCCCCTACATAATCAGACAAAGCCCTGAAAAATGGTGGTAAAATAGATGCTTCATAGTTTGCTACAACGTTCTCTATCTCTGATGTACAGTCGTCGATACTCATAGATAAGAGCTCTATAATGGATGTGATACGATTTCCGTAAAGAGATATATCTTTAGATGCATCAAGTCTTAAGACAATAACAGGTATACCAAAGGAGCTAATTTGATTATTATTCACAAAATCTAGCTCACCATCGTCGATAACAACGGCACCTACATCTGTAAAATCTGTTTCAAAAACGCCAACACATGTGCGTCCTGCTATGGATTTAATTTTGGATTGCACAGAATCAGATAAAGCAACCTTTAAATGTTTCACAGTCTTTTCCTTTCGTAACTAAATATCATAGTCAACATATACTACAACACCATATATAGAATAAATATAATATTCATAGAATGCAATAATCATAAAACATAATATTCATATCATATAACGAATAAAAAGGCTCTCTACTCAAAGAATAGAGAGCCTTTTGTTTTTAGATTATTCAGCCGCTTCTTCTTCAGCTTCAATATGCTTAGGAGCTTCTGGTTTCATCAATGGGAACAACAATACATCGCGGATGGATGCAGAGTCTGTTAAGAACATAACAAGGCGGTCGATACCAACACCTAAACCAGCTGTTGGAGGTAAACCGTATTCAAGAGCTGTAACGAAGTCTTCATCCATACGGTGAGCTTCATCGTCGCCAGCTTCACGTTCTTTCAATTGATCCAAGAAACGTTGTTTTTGGTCGATTGGGTCATTTAACTCGGAGAAGCCATTTGCCAATTCACGACCATAAATGAACGCTTCAAAACGTTCTGTAGCCAATGGATTTTCACGACTTGCTTTCGCAAGTGGAGAAATTTCTTTTGGATGACCATATACGATAGTTGGTTGAATCAAGTTTTCTTCTACATAATCTTCGAAGCAAAGATTTAAGATTTTACCAATACCATCATTTTCTGTATATTCTACATTTAAACGATCTGCAATAGCACGAGCTTCTTCTACAGTAGTAACTGCATCAAAGTCTTCACCAGTGTATTTTTTTACACCTTCAGCCATTGTGATACGATTCCAAGGTGGAGTCAAATTGATTTCTGTACCTTGGTATGTGATTTCTTGTGTACCTAGAACCTCTTGAGCACAGTAGGACACAAGATTTTCTGTTAAGCGAATAGCATCCTCAACATCGCCATAAGCTTGGTAAGATTCGATAGTAGTGAATTCTGGATTATGACGGTTGTCGATACCTTCGTTACGGAAGCAACGGTTCATTTCGAATACGCGGTCCATACCACCAACGATCAAGCGTTTAAGGTATAATTCTGGTGCAATACGCATGTAAATATCGATATCAAGCGCATTGTGGTGAGTGATGAATGGACGAGCTGCAGCACCACCAGGAATAGCATGCATCATTGGTGTTTCTACTTCCATGAAACCATCACGCATCATGTATTCGCGAATTTTAGCAACGATTTGGGAACGTTTTACAAATGTATCACGCACTTCAGGATTTACAATCAAATCAACATAACGTTGACGGTAACGAAGTTCTGTATCCTTTAAACCATGCCATTTTTCTGGCAATGGACGTAAAGATTTAGATAACAAAGTTAATTTGTTAACTTTAATTGTAACTTCACCTGTATGAGTTTTAAATACATGACCTTCTACACCGATGATATCACCGATATCAAGCATTTTTACGTATTTATAAGCATCTTCGCCCAATACATCTTTACGGAAATATACTTGAATATCCCCAGATTTATCACGAATATTGGCAAATGCTGTTTTACCATGGGAACGGATTGTCATCAAACGCCCTGCAATAACTACAGGTTGACCATCATATTTCAAGAAGAAGTCATCTTTAATTTCTTTTGCATTATCTTTTACAACAAAACGTTGACCAAATGGATAGATGCCATCCGCTTCGTATTCAGCCAATTTGTCGCGGCGAATTTGCATTTGCTCATTCAGCTCTTCTTGTACATTTTTAATTTCTTCACTCATGTTATCGCCTCTTCGTCAGTAAATGTAAATTATTGGATTGCTAACACTTTGAATGTAACAGGACCATCTGGTGTGGAAACTTCTACTTCATCACCTTTACGTTTGCCCAAAATAGCTTTACCTACAGGAGATTCGTTAGAGATACGATTGTTAAATGGATCCGCTTCAGAGGAACCAACGATAACATATTCTAATTCATCATTGTACATTGTATCTAGTACCGTTACTTTGCTACCTACGGATACAACATCACCTTTTACGGATTCGTCGATGATTTTCGCAGTGTTAATTTTATTTTCAAGCTCTACAATATGACCTTCAATGAAAGCTTGTTCATTTTTTGCATCATCATATTCAGAGTTTTCACTGATATCGCCATATTCAATAGCAGTCTTAATACGTTCAGACACTTCGATACGACGTACAGATTTATAATACGTTAATTCTTCTTCTAATTTCTTTAAACCTTCGGCGGTAAGTAATGTTTCTTTTACGTCTGCCATGGGTACCCCACTCTTTCTACATATAAATTAAATAAGAAAAAAGTGCCATAGTAAGATGACACCTTATCTTTTATTTCTAAATTATCTCAACCATTATATAAAAATACTGTACATTTGTCAATCTAACTACATTTCAGACAGTATTTTACGGTATGATTCTAGCTCATTGTGAAAGCTTGTTACAGTATGAATTGTATTCACACGATTGCGCCAATATGCAGATTCAGGAAGGCCCTTCATATACCACCCTGCATGAGTTCGTATTTCCTTAACGGCCATACTTTCACCCTTATATTGGCATAACAAATCAAAATGTTTTAATAGCATATCGAGGCGCTCAATATCTGTAGGTGCCGGTAATATTTCACCAGTCGCCAAATAATGGTGAATACGATCAAAGATCCAAGGATTCCCCTGTGCACCTCGGCCTACCATCACCGCATCACATCCTGTTTCATCGAGCATGCGCTTCGCATCCTCTGGTTCCACTATATCCCCATTGCCCATAACTGGTACAGACACAGCCTCTTTTACAGCCTTAATATAAGACCAATCAGCATGCCCACTGTACATTTGCTCCTTAGTACGGCCATGTACAGCAATAGCCGCCACACCTGTGGATTCGATACGCTTCGCAAAGTCCACAACATTGATGGAATCACTATCCCAACCAATGCGCATTTTTACGGTTACAGGCACATCGACGGCCTTAACCGCAGCCTCTGCTACACGAGCTGCTAAATCTGGATTTTTCATAAGCGCAGAACCATCACCAGAGGTTACTACCTTTTTCACAGGACAGCCCATATTAATATCTACAATATCGGCACCTGCATCAGCTACTACCTTTGCGCCTAATGCAATTGCTTCTGGATTGGAACCAAAGATTTGCATAGATACAGGACGTTCTTCCTCTTCAATACGCAACAATTCATGGGTGCGTTCATTTTTATATTTAATGCCCATGGCGCTAACCATTTCGGTGCAAACCAAGGCGGCCCCATGCTCTTTAGCAAGTAAGCGATAAGCAATATCGCTTACTCCTGCCATTGGCGCTAATATGGCTTGTCCGTCAATTTTGACAGCTCCAATTTGCCATTGTTTATTATTCATATATATCCCCTAATAAAAAGGGTACAGCATAAGCTGTACCCGAATGTACACTACTTTGTTACATATTCGTAACTATATTATAGTAGCATTATTTATTTCTTTCGTAAATAAGGCGTAAACCTTCTAATGTAAGCATAGGTTCTACATGATCGATGCAGTCTGTAGCACTGCTAATAAGCTGTGCCAAACCACCTGTAGCTACGACAGTTACATGATTGCCCATTTCGGCTTTCATACGAGATACAAGGCCTTCCACTTGGCCTACATAACCATAGAACATACCAGCCTGCATAGAAGATACAGTATTACGACAAATCACTTGCCCTGGGTCTCTTACATCAATACGTGGTAATTTAGCAGCCCGTTGGAACAGAGCCTCCGCAGAAATGGTAACACCTGGAGAGATAACACCACCCATATAATCGCCATTACCTTTAACAGCACAATAGGTAGTAGCCGTACCAAAGTCGATAATGATTAAATCCCCTTCATATTGTTCATGTGCTGCCACAGCATTTACGATACGATCAGCACCTACTTCACGAGGGTTATCATACTTAATGGCTATACCGGTCTTAGTGCCAGGCCCTACGATAAGAGGATTTACATTGAAATACCTTAAACAAACGCGCTCTAATGTAGGCATCAATGGTGGCACAACTGAGGAAATGATGATATCTTTAATATCCTTCACATCAACCTTGCGGTCATGGAAGAATAAGTTCATCATCAACATGCCATATTCATCAGTGGTACGAACTCGATCCGTGGAAATACGCCAGTGACCTACAAGCTCTGTCTTGTCGTATACACCAAGAACAATGTTGGTATTCCCCACATCAATTACTAATAACATGAATGCCTCCTATTTACGCGGACGAATTGATACGTCCCCTGCCATAACACGTTTAACAGTCCCATCCGGGATTCTTACTAATAAATTACCATCTTCATCAATATCGGTTGCTACGCCTTCATAAGTATTTCCTGGTGCTCTTACTTCAATTTCCTCACCAAGCGTTACCGATAATTGACGCCATTCATTTAGGGTTTCCTCAAAGCCACTATCAAGAACTTCATAATATTGATGTTCTAACGATTCCAATATAATTTTAAAGGCTTCTGTCCGCTCAATATCGATTCCTTCCATTGCGAGGGACGTAGCAATTAATTTTAATTCTTCCGGAAGTTCTTCTTGTTTAGTCTTTACATTGACACCTATGCCCATAACAATATAGGAAATTTCCTCCATAGAGCCGGACATTTCTGTTAAGATACCTACCAATTTGCGGCCATTCACTAGAATATCATTAGGCCACTTAATCCCCGCATCAGTGAGCCCCATTTTATGGAATGCCTTGGTTAATGCCACGGCAGCCATTAAAGTACACTTTGGTGCTTCTACAGGCGCAAAATCAGGGCGCAAGATAAGACTAAACCATAGACCTTTCCCAAATGGAGAATACCAGCCCCGCGATAAACGACCTCGGCCAGCAGCCTGTTCCTCTGTTACAACAACAGTACCTTCTTCTGCACCTTGTTGTGCTAAACGACGAGCTTCTAGGTTAGTAGATTCGGTAGTGTCCATATAGACATACCGCTTTCCAAATACATCTGTTTTTAAGATTTGCTTCATTGCTAATGGACTCAACAAATCAGGTTCCTCCAATAATCGATACCCCCTCTTGGTATAAGATTCTATTTTGTAGCCTTTTTGACGTAACGCCTTGATATGTTTCCAAATTGCTGTGCGCGAAACATGGCATGCTTCGGACATATCTTGTCCCGATACGAAACTACCTTGGTTTTGTCTCAAGAATTCTAGCACTTCATCACGCATAGTTTAGAGCCCCTTTCTTTGTCAACCTAGGTTTACAATTCGATTGTACAAGTGTACTCTATAAAAAGCAAGAATTATTTAAAATAATTAATGGTATAATACATATAGTATTAAGTTATACCGTATGTAAAAGATAACAATAATATAATCTATCATTATCTGGGGAGATATATGAAACAATTTACATTAGAAGAAAAAAATGAAGTTCTTGAGAACCCGTTTATTCATATTCATAGAAAGCTCGATGTCCTATTAAATATAGGTAAATTACTCATGGAATGTGGTGCCGATACCAATCGAATCATTGAAGAAATGCTTAAAGCCGCCACATTTATGGGTATTCCTCATCATTATTTAAATATACATATTTCCTATACTACGATTATGGTCAATTTACTACATAAGGAACGATCTATTACCGTATTTAGAAAAACACCGGTCCATGTTCCCAATATGGCCATGATTAATGCAGTATCTAAACTAACTTGGCGAGCCTTTGAACGTCATTATTCACTTACAACGTATGAACAGTTAATTTCAAAATTAGATTCCACTATTCCAGTATATCCTGATTGGATAAAGGGTATTGCTTGTGCCCTCGGATCAGCAGGCCTTGCCTTTTTGTATAGTGGCGATATGATAGCTTTTATTGTAACTGTTATTTGTTCTCTAATCGGTTATTTCACCCGTACTCTATCTGTGCGTTTAGGCTGTAATGAATATGTAGGTATTGCATTAGGTGGATTTGCTGCTATGGTTTCTGCCTATGGTTTCTATTCACATATTGAACAAGATTCGTTAGTTTATGTTCTTGTATGCTGTACCTTATTTATGATACCTGGTGTACCGCTTATTAATGCCGTTATCGATACCATCAACAACCATATTTTATCGGGAATTACAAGAGCTATTAGAACGATCCTTATCGTTGGTAGCATGACCTTAGGCATGGCAATGGCCTTGTACTTTAGTCCGATGCCTGCATTTAGTTTTGTAGATATTAAGCCTCATGTACTATCCATTGAACAGATTATAGGTTCTTTTTTGGCCGCTGCCTCATTTGCAGTTTTATTTAATGCTCCTGTGCGGCTCTTATTATCAATCGGTATTGGCGGTGTATTATGTGTATTCATTCGCAATTTATTAGCGGTTGAATTAGGGTTCTCTATTGCTGGTGCTACCTTTGTAGGGGCTGCCATCATGAGTATAATCTTTGTAAAAGTTTCAACTTGGCTTAAAACCTCTAGTACGATCATTATTGTACCGTCTGCTATCGCATTAATGCCTGGTATTTTATATTACAGATTCCTCTTTGATATACTTCATATCAATGCACTAACAGAATCTGGTTTACTTCATATGGTCCAAAACGGTGTAACAGGTATCCTCACTATTGTAGGTATTGCGGTTGGTGTAGCAATTCCAAATGTACTGGCGCAAAAATATTTGAAAGCATTAAAAGAACGTAGAATTCAACAGCACTTGGCAACACGTCATATTAACGATGGCCAATAGATATGCCTCACCAACTACATTACTAGCTTCGCAATATAGACAGCATACTAATTACCTATAGCTAGTAATGGGTAATTATAATCAAAAGAGCATATATAAAAAGAGCTGGCCCTCAACGAGGCCAGCTCTTTTATTTACATATCTCATTATTTGATTTCATTAGAAGGTGTTTCACTAGGAGCATCTACTGTTGCAGTGTTCTCTTTAGTTTCAACCACCTCTGGTACTACAATACCTGCCGCTTCTAGAGCTTCTTTAGGCTCCTCAGTTTCTGGTGCTTTTGTTGTACCATATTTGTAAAGATTATCTACTGCTTTCGCATCGATTGTTTCTTCCTCTAATAAAGCATTTGCCATATCATGTAAGAATTTCTCGTTATCGCTAAGAAGTTTTGTTACATCTTTATAAGCTTCTTCAACAATGCGATGAATTTCAGCATCGATTTTTGCAGCAATTTCTTCACTATAGTTGCGTTCATGGCCAAGGTTTTTACCCAAGAATACTTGTTCTTGTTGTTCACCAAATACGATAGGACCAAGCTCATCGCTCATGCCCCAACGCGTTACCATAGCGCGTGCTGTATTCGTTACACTTTGAAGGTCCCCAGAAGCACCTGTACTGATTTCATCTAAAATCAAAGCCTCTGCAATTCGACCACCAAGGGCTACGCGAATATCTGCCAATAATTGAGATTTTGTTTTGTAGTTTTGTTCCTCTGTAGGAAGCATCATAGTGTAACCACCTGCTGCACCACGAGGAATAATAGTTACCTTATGAACAGGATCAGCGTGAGGCAACAAATGTGCCACGATGGCATGACCAGATTCATGGTACGCTGTTAACTTGCGGTCTTTCTCGCTCACAATATGACTACGACGTTCAGGACCCATGCTAACCTTTTCACTAGCTTCTTCCACTTCAGCCATAGTGATAACTTTTTTGTTAAGGCGAGCTGCCAATAAAGCTGCTTCATTTAACAAGTTATTCAAGTCAGCACCAGTAAAGCCTGGAGTTTTCTTAGCAATTGTTTTCAAGTCTACATCGTCAGCTAATGGCTTGTTACGAGCATGTACTTTCAAGATGGCTTCACGACCGCGTAAGTCTGGACGTCCTACGATAACTTGACGGTCAAAACGACCTGGACGCAACAGCGCTGGGTCAAGAATATCTGGACGGTTTGTAGCAGCGATAGTAATAATCCCTTCATTGGCACCGAAGCCATCCATTTCAACGAGCAATTGGTTCAATGTTTGTTCACGTTCATCGTGCCCACCACCAAGACCAGCACCACGTTGGCGACCTACCGCATCAATTTCGTCGATAAAGATAATACATGGCGCATTCTTTTTCGCTTGTGTGAAAAGATCACGCACACGAGATGCACCAACACCTACGAACATTTCTACGAAATCAGAACCAGAAATCGTAAAGAACGGTACCCCTGCTTCACCAGCTACGGCTTTAGCGAGCAATGTTTTACCTGTACCTGGAGGTCCAGCAAGCAATACACCTTTCGGAATTTTAGCACCGATTGTTGTAAATTTACCTGGATCCTTCAAGAATTCTACTACTTCTTCTAATTCTTGTTTGGCTTCTTCAGCACCTGCTACATCTTTGAAGCTAACCTTTACATTACCTTCACCCATCAATTTGGCACGGCTTTTACCAAAGTTCATCACTCGGCCACCGCCACCTTGTGTTTGTTGCATAATAAAGAAGAACAACACAACCAAGATGATAATAGGAATAGCAGAACCTAATAGGCTCATCCACCAAGCTGGTTGCTCAGGCGGAGCGGCTGTAATTTCTACGCCATTATCTTGTAATGTTTTAATTAATGTATCATCACTTGGCGCATAAGAATTAAATTCTGTTCCATTTTTTAGTTTACCTTTAATACCATGATCATTGGTAATCGTTACGGACTCAACCTTTTTCTGTTGTACTTGTTGAATAAATCCTGTATAACTTAGTTCAGATTTATTCGCACTTTGACCAGAGAAAGCGTCAATGGCGATAACGAAAGCGGCAATGATAAGTAAATAAAGGACGATATTTTTTGTAAATCGACCCAAAATATTACCCCTTTCAATAGTAATTTAGTTGTATAAACGAATTGAGTACATCTCATTGAGAGATGCACTCATATATTATATCATATTTTTAATTTTGATACATTTCTTCCTTTAAAATACCGATATAAGGTAAGTGACGATATTTTTCTGCGTAGTCTAAACCATAACCGATAACAAAATAATCAGGAATAATAAAGCCCACATAGTCAACGTCTACATCCATCTTACGGCGATCTGGTTTATTCAATAATGCAGCGAGGCGTACGCTTTTAGCACCACGAGCATGTAAATTTTCTAATAAGTAATGCAATGTTGTGCCTGTATCTACGATATCTTCCACAACAAGCACATGCTTACCCTCTACAGAGCGATCCAAATCTTTTAGAATTCGTACTACCCCTGTACTGGTTGTGCCACTACCATAGCTAGAGCAAGAAATAAAGTCAAAACTTACATCTACGCTATCATCAATAGCGCGAGCTAAGTCTGTAAAGAAAACGATGGCTCCCTTTAATACCCCTACGAGCACTACAGATTCATTTTTATAGTCTTCGCTAATTGCTTTACCTAACTCGGCTACACGAGCCTGTAATTGTTCCGCTGTATATAAAATCTCTTTTGCGTCTTGATGCATCTATATGACCTCCACGATTCATATTAATGTTTGCAATATACCTTTATTGTATCACATTGAGCAATTACTTTTATACTTTTTATAGTGAAAGTTTTCTTTTCTCCTGTGTTTACAATATCCAGTAATTGCTCTTGATGAGCTGATGTAAGCATTAGTTCAGGGTCAATGGTACTTACTAAACGCTGCCATAACCTCCGCTGTATTGCCAATGGTTCCTGTCTCAAGGCACGGCGAGAGATTCTCACCTCATCATCACCAATCGACACTAATTTATCAAAGGTTCTGGCCGTTAAATCAGAGATAACCATTACATCTTCATTTACAGAACTTCCGAGTCTAACTATGGCATCTACCACAGCAGGGTTAACAGCTTCCAATTCAGGTATAATGCGATGACGAATCCTATTTCGTTGGTATCGTACATCATCATTTGTAGAGTCTACACAATACGAAATCTGTTTTGTCCCTATATAGGTTAATAAGTTTTCTTTTGTTACGTCTAACAGCGGTCTAACTACAGGAATAGAATATTCATAGTGTACTACAGACATGCCAGTTAAACCATTTAGACCAGAACCCCTAATGATATGCGCCAAAATCGATTCTGCTTGATCGTCTTTGTGATGAGCTACTGCAATATAATCATAGCCCTCAGACTGAGCTATTTCATTTAGCCATTGATAACGAACTTGGCGGCCTATAGTTTCTTCAGACTTTTTATGTTCCTTGCTTAGGCGCGGTACATCAAAGGTAGCGGAATAAAATGGTAGACCTAACTCTTCCACTTGATGTTGGAGCCACAAGACCTCATCCTTACTTTCAGGGCGAATACAGTGATCTACAATGGCTACACCTATTTTGTACGTTGTATGACGATGCGTAGCAATATCTTGTAACAAATACAATAGAGCCATTGAATCGGGGCCACCAGAGCAAGCTACCAGAATTCGACTATTTTCAGGAAATAGCTTATGTAGTTTTAAAGTGTGATTAACTCTTCGAATGAGCGCTTTCACATTCACGAGCCATCGCCTCCATACCATCTTGGTCGCTCACAAATACATGAGGAACCTCATAAGCATCCATAAAGGACGTTAAAATTTCTGCACCAGCTACGATGATATCGGCACGTCCTGCAGGTAAACCTTTTACTTGTAATCGCTCATCGCGACTCATGTAACGTAAGTTTAGAATGATGCCCTCTACTGTTTCACGACTTAATTTATGACCTTGTACCTTCGTACCATCATAGTTTTCAAGGCCTAAATCAATGGCCGCTAGCGTCGTTAGCGTACCACCGATACCAATGAATTCACCAAATTCACCTTGAATCATCATCGGATCCCAAAGGAATCGAGTTTCTTCCCATACTCGTTGAGGACCTTCATCAGACATAGATTGAAGGCGTACAGCCCCTACAGGATAAGATCGGCTCCAGTAAACGCCGTCCTTATTGCCTAATGCTAGCTCTGTACTACCGCCACCGATATCGATAGTTGTATAGTGACGACCATCATTCAACTGATCTCCTAAGGCACCATTAAAGCCATAAATAGCCTCTTCATCGCCCGTGAGAATACGCCATTCCATCGGACAATGTTCGCTAATGCGGTCCATAAATTCAAGGCCATTAGATGCTTCACGAACAGCGCTCGTTGCAAAACCAAAGCAGCATTCCACCCCATATTGGTCTGCTAGTTTTTTTATTTCTGTAAAAGCTTGATAGGACGCTTCCATCGATTCAGTGCGCAATGTACCATCTGAATTACGTTGGCCTAAACGAGTAGTCCACAACTGTTTCGGCTCATAGTGCCATATATTATTTTCATAAGTAGCCAATAATAAGCGTACTGAATTTGATCCAATATCAATAATAGCTAACTTCATAATTGCTCCTTACATAATTAGTATGCCTCTAACACTATTATACTGTTAAGACCTATACATAAGTAAAGAGATGGCTCAATGCCATCTCTCACTATTAATCTCGACGACCGCCTCGGCCTCCGCGTTTACCTTCTGTATTGCGTTTTAAATCGTGTAAGCGTTCATTGCTATCGCGCAAGAATGATTTCATCTTTGCTTCGAAAGCCTCTGTGCTTTGTTTAGATTGAACACGACGAGGACGTCGCTCTTCACTTGCTGTCTCTTTAGGTTGTGTTTGACGAATAGAAAGGCCGATTTTATTACCTTCAATAGATAAAACCTTAACCTTTACTGGATCTTCAACCTTTAATACGGTATTAATATCTTCGACATACCCATGAGCTACTTCAGAAATATGAACTAGACCTGTTTTCTTCTCTCCTAAATCAACAAAAACGCCGAATTTTGTAATACCAGATACGGTACCATCAATAATGTTACCAACTTCGATTGCCATGCAACCTCCTAATTAATGCGGAAACCTCAAACTACAAACTAATGCGAATCTAAATTACTACAGTCAAACCTATTTTACATAAGGCACTTCACCAGGTTTTACAAGGCCGAGCTCCTCACGAGCCACCCCCTCAATGGTCTTTGGATCTTGCAACTTAGCCTTTTCCTGTTCTAATTCTTCATTTCGCTGTTTTAATTCTTGCAATTGTTGCTCAATATGTTGTTTTTCTTGATATACAGCCACCAAGCGATAGGCTTGCCCTAATAATAGCAGCACCATAATCCCTATACCAATTCGCTTGATCCACATGAGGATAATACGTTGATCCTGCGCTTTGCGATTAGGTCTAACCCGTCTGCGAGGCTTTTTTGGACGTTGTACTTCCATAGTGTCTTGAGTCATAATATCCCCCAAAAATATTCATCATCTGTATACTGTCATTTTTTAATTATATCACAGAACCTCGTTAGGGACTAAATAAATTTATCTATAGTTTATCTTATATCTATCATATAGTTAAAAAGGTCTTATCAGAGATAGATTTATTAGTAACAGCCACTATGGCCTTATAAAGACTCTGCTTTATGAGCATATTCACGAATTACTGCACAAGACTTTTTAAATAAAGCTAATTCATCTTCAGCAAGCTTCAATTCAAATACATCTTCGATACCATCTTTGCCAATAACTGCTGGAGTCGATGCAAAGATTCCTTCTTCACCATATTGGCCATCTAGATAACAAGAACATGGCAACACTTTCTTTTCGTCATGAAATACAGCACGAATTAATTCTGTTGTTGCACTAGCAATGCCAAACTCTGTGGAGCCTTTACCAGCCAATACATGGTAACCACCAATTTTTACATCATCTAGCACTTGAGTATGATCAAGTGTAGGGAATCTATGAGGCAATTCTTGTTGTAATTGTACTAACGGTTTTCCTTGTACATAAACATGAGACCATGGCACCATAGCACTACCGCCATGTTCACCTAAACAATACGCTGTAATTGTACGGTTACTAATATTAAAAATGCGCGCCAATTCTTTTTGTAATCGCGCTGAATCTAAAGCTGTCCCACTGGAAATAATACGTTTTGGGTTCCAATTTAAATGTTTACATAAATAAGTAGCAACAACATCAGCAGGATTAGAAATAGAGATAATAAAACCATCAAAGCCGGACTTTTTAATTCGCGGAATAACATCCTTTAAAACCTCTACTGTATCACCAAGACTTTCTAAACGATCTTGATATAAATTTGGTAAAGGACCAGCGCTAAATACGAGAATATCACAATCCCCACAATCTTCAATAGGACCTGCAGTAGCTGTTACTTTATGAGGAATATAGCTAACAGCATCATTTATATCCATTGCCTGTGCTTTAGCTTTTTTCTCGTCAATATCCATCATATATAGTTCATCTACTTCACCTTGTAGAGCAAGAGAAAATGCTACATGAGAACCTACATGTCCAGTGCCAATAATACCTACTTTACGTAACTTCATAAGGGCCTCCTACGATTCGTACTAAAAGATATACATCTTCTAATTCAATTCCACTTAAACCAGCGATTACCAGTATATGAATCGACAATTTTAAGTTATATTAAAGCATATTGCTTGTAAAATACATAAACTATTATATACCTATTTTCTCATAGGTATATAAGAAAATAGATTTATAGTGATAAAAAAAGACTATTATAGGAAATCCTATAATAGTCCTTCTATTATATAGTTAGTCTCGTCCAGTAAAGAAGCTTACTACAGCAATCACTATAACTGCACCAACGATGGACGGAATTAATGCCATGCCTGCAAGACTTGGGCCCCAAGTACCAAGCAAAGCTTGACCTACAGAAGCCCCTACCAAACCAGCAATAACACGAAGAATAATCCCCATGCTTTGCGCCTTTTTAGTAATACGACCAGCTACAAAACCAATGAATCCGCCTACAATAATTGACCAAAGCATAATATACCTCCTATAAAGTCATCTCATCAAGATTAAGCGGGAATAAATCCTTATTCTCCATCACTTGTGGTGACTTTTCTAAATATTGTTTTCGCATTGACCATAAAATCTCTAAATCCTTTGGATCTAACTTGGACAATGCATATATCATCGTGAAATCTGAACCATAATGGCCACGCAAGCTATCAGGTACTCCTTTGGGTCCTTCTCCACCTAGACGATTATTAAAGAACCCTTGAATACGACGACTATCTAAATCAATGATAATAAACCCTGACGCATCATATACATACAATGTATGATTTATACGCTTTAAAGCTCGTACCGTATTCGTTATAAAATATTGATCCTTCATGTCAATGAGGGATGACTCATAACCTGAATGGTAAAAGTCCCCATAATAATGAGCTCCTCTATCTGTAGATTCCAACAAATCCTTGAGTACGGATTGTTCTGGCCCACTAAAATCAGAGAAAGTTTTTACCATAGTAATCTCTCGTAAACCACGTTGGTAATTCTCGGTCTTCGGTGGCTCAATATGTTGGCCACGAAAGGTAATAGGCATCAACCGAAGTGTATTATCAGCTAAATTATAAATACCATACCCTTCATAACCTAGAAAGTACACTTGTGAGTCGATAGACTTCATCGCTAATATTCGTTTTGAAATGATGGCATCACTAGAATTTACTAATGTATGCTCTTCTGGGTCTATGCGTACTGTTTTACTGTCGTAATTGCCACCTACTGCAAGCCAATAGGAGAGCCCCACTACAATTAATGCTAGTATGCATAAACCGATACGTTTTATATTCATTTATACTCCCTATGAATCCCCAGGCATAAAACGTAATAATATATTGCCATTACAGTAAGTCCCTATTAATATAATCCCAATTCTAGGTATAACTGTAAATTTTTTTAATATCTTTGTGGACTTCTATGCCAAACTTAATGTAGCTAGTCGCTCGCTAATTGAGATACCCTTATAGGTAAAAGTTGGTAACAACTCATGTAAAGGTTCTAAGACAAAGGTTCTATCCCAAAAATAAGGATGCGGTATAGTTAGAGTTTCAGCACAAATGGAAATCATAGAACCGGCTTCATCAAAAGCCAAAATAATATCTAAATCTAATGTACGTGGTCCCCAGTGAATGAGTCGTTCACGACCAGCCTCTTGTTCTAAGGACTGAAGGACACTTAACATTTCATGAGGATTCAAAGTACTTTTACAAGACCACATGCCATTAATAAATGACGCCTGATCTGTATATCCCCAAGGTTCCGTTTCTATCAAAGAAGAACTAATAACCTCTGAAACGGCCTCATGCCCTTGTAATAGGTGAAAAGCGGAATTAATATAGCCTCTTTTATCACCTATATTTGAACCTACACTGATGTAATAGGTATACATCAAATTTGACCTCTTGTAGTGACAACCTCAACATAATCTAGGATACCAGCAATAGGTACAGATGGTTTGCGCACCGTTACAGATAAGCCAACGATACCTTGATAATGTTGGTATAAAGAGTCGGCAATAAGTGCACCTAAACGCTCTAATAAATTATGTTTTTCTCCAGTCATAACAGATTCTACAAGCTCATATACTTCTACATAATTGATAGAATCCTCTAACTGGTCACTTTGACCGGCCTTTGTAAGATCCGTAGTAATTTCAACATCTACAAAAAAGCGCTGTCCTTGCGCTTGTTCAGATGTCAAATTGCCATGGTATCCATAAAATGCCATGTTTTTTAAAACGATTTTATCCATTATTCACCTCGTAATAGGCCATCTGCTACGGCCAAGGCGCGTTTGTGCATTTTCACATTATGAACACGCACCATATCAACACCTTGGAATACACCCGTAATACAAGCCGCTACCGTGCCTTCATCGCGTTCTTCTGGAGGTAAACCGCCCAACATAGAACCGATAAAACCCTTACGGCTAGGCGCAAGTAAAATAGGGTATTCATAAGCCGTTAATTCGCCTAAACGTTGCATAACTTCAATATTTTGTTCTTCTGTTTTACCAAAAAATCCGATACCTGGATCAAGCCAAATTTGTTGTGGTGTTACACCAACCTTTAAGGCTTTATCTACAGCAAAGAAGAAGTATGCCTTCATATCTTCAATGATGTCACCATAGTTTGTATCATTACTATTGTGCATGATGATTACAGGTACCTTGTATTTTGCGGCTATTGCTGCCATATCAGGATCATAGTGTAAGCCCCAAATATCATTTAAAATATGAGCGCCCTTTGAAAGTGCATAATCAGCAGTTTTAGCATGATAGGTATCGATAGATACAGGTACTGTAGATGCATGTAGTACAGGGTCTATCAATTGGGCTAAGCGTTCAATTTCTTCATCTGCTGTCAATGGTGTGCAACCAGGGCGCGTAGATTCTACGCCTAAATCAATGATATCAGCACCATCTTCAATCATTTGCGTTACATGTGCTGCTGCCGCTTCTGGAGTATTGAATTTACCACCATCAGAGAAAGAGTCAGGCGTACCATTTAGTATCCCCATAATAAGGGTACGATCGCACAAAGATAAACTTTTGCCATCATTCCATGTGTAATTTCTACGTTTAAACATTTGCCTGTCCTCCACCTAACATTGCCAACGCTTCATCTCGTAATGTGCCAGTCTCTGCTAGTACACCACGGCTTTCTAATGTAATAACCTTTGAATCTTGCTGCATGGTCCCTTTGATAAGCATACACAACTGAGTCGATGTAATGCGTACGAATACACCATGAGCAGATAAATCATTCATAATTGCATCTGCTAATTCTGATGCTAACCGCTCTTGTAGTTGCGGCCTCCGGCTAAGAATATTAACAATATCTTGAAACTTGCTAAGCCCTGCCACACACCCATCCTTAGGTTGGTACACAATATCCACGGTTCCAAAGAATGGCAACAAGTGGTGCTCACACATAGAGTAAAAAGGAATTCCTGTAACCGCTACAAGACCCTTATAATCAGTACTAAATGTTTCACCCCAGGCTGACTTTGTATCTAATCCTACGCCACTGAATAATTCACTATATAATTCTGTTACACGACTTGGTGTTTTCTCTAGCTCTGGCGCCTCAGTATCAACAGATAAAGCCGCTAAAAATTGCTTTATCCCGTCCTTTGCACGTTGATTCATCGGTCCTCCTAAACGATTTTCGTCGTCCAATCCTCAATATTCCAAATATCCGTAACCCAATCTTTATAAAATTCAGGTTCATGACTTACTAAAACGATAGTTCCTTTGAACTCACGCAAAGCACGACTCAGTTCTTCTTTTGCATAAATGTCCAAGTGATTCGTTGGTTCGTCTAATACGAGTACATTGTACTTATTTTGCATCAGTTTACATAAGCGAACCTTTGCATTCTCACCACCAGATAACACGCGCATTTGCGATGTAATATGCTCGTTAGTAAGGCCACAACGAGCAAGCGCTGCACGTACTTCTGCATTAGTCATTGCCGGATATTCATTCCAAATATAATCTAAGGCAGTTTCAGAATTGGATGGTGTATCTTCTTGAGCAAAATACCCAATTTGTAAGAAATCACCTTTTACCAACTCACCACTCACCGGTTTTAATAACCCTAAAATTGTTTTCAATAATGTCGTTTTACCTAGACCATTAACGCCACGAATAGCGATTTTTTTATTTCTTTCAATTTGAAAGTCTACTGGTCGAGTCAACGGTTCATCATAGCCTAATTCCAAACCAAAGGCCTCTACAATAAAACGACTTGGCGTACGGCCTTCTTTAAAACCAAAACTTGGTTTAATGTACTCTTTTGGCTTTTCCAAAATCTCCATTTTCTCTAACCGTTTAGCTCGAGAATTTGCCATACCACGCGTTGCTACACGAGCCTTATTGCGTTGGATAAAGTCTTCCATGCGCTCAATTTCTTGTTGTTGACGCTCATAAGCCTTAGCTGCTTGCGCTTTTTTCACTTCATAAGCCGCTTGGAACTGATGATAGTCGCCAGTATAACGCGTTAAAACTGCTTGCTCGATATGATAAATCACGTTGACTACGGAATTTAAAAACTCCATATCATGAGAAATCAAGATGAACGCATTTTCGTAGTTTTGTAAATAGTTTTGCAACCATTGGATATGCTCTACATCAAGATAATTTGTCGGTTCGTCCAAGAGCAAAATCGTCGGTTTTTCTAGTAAAAGTTTTGTAAGTAAAACCTTTGTACGCTGGCCACCGCTGAGCTCCGTAACATCTCGGTCAAGTCCAATATCCATAAGGCCCAAACCTGCAGCTGTACGCTCAATAACCGCATCAATTTCATAGAAGCCACGCTGCTCTAGAATTTCTTGCCACTCCCCTACTTGCTCGAGAAGCTTATTCATTTCATCTTCAGACACATCACCCATGCGATTGTACGCATCATTAATGTTTTGCTCCATTACAAACAAATCATCAAAAGCTCGTTGCAATACATCGCGAATGGTCATGCCCTTTTCAAGGACCGCATGTTGATCCAAATAACCTACAGTTACTTGGTTGGACCATTCAATTTTACCTTCATCAGGAGGTATTTTACCTGTAATGATATTTAGGAATGTAGACTTGCCTTCACCATTAGCACCAATTAACCCTACATGTTCACCTTTCAACAAGCGGAATGATGCATCATCTAAAATTTGTCGCGCTCCAAAACCATGGGTTACATTTGAAACGGTTAAAACACTCATATCTATCTCCACCGGAATAAAAGCCGTCTTGTTGAAGACGGCTTGTTTCATACTTACTTAAATATTATATCTATTGTACCTTTTTGACCTCTATATGTCAAAAATTGAACATCACTTACCCAATGCATAACGCAAGGCTACCACAGCCATAATCTTAGCGCCCTTAATCGCTTGCTCCAATCCATAGTCGGAACCTGCTGCACAAGTGAACTCTGGTGTATGAGCCTCTAAACCTAACCCAATCTGTAAAGTAGGCTGTGCTGTTGGTACTTCATAAGATACATTTCCTACATCTGTACTACCATCAGCCTCATCATCAGGCAATATACGAGGCGTTTCACCAAATTCAGTCATCACATCGTTAAAGAGATCTAATAGTTGTTTATCTTGACGCATATCCTTAAAGAGAGGCTCATAATGATGCATCTCAACACGGGCGCCATAAGATGCTGCAATTTCTTGAGCAGCCTCTTTGATAGCCGGCAAAATAATACCTTCTAAATCGTCCACCGTACTACCGCGAACAGTCATGCGAATCGTAGCCTTAGAAGTTACTACATTTGGTGCTGTACCAGCTTCGGTAAAAATGGTCCCTACAATAGCCCCTTTAGGAAATGTTTTCTTTAACTCTTTTATTTTTTGATATAAATCTACAGCACAGTCTAAGGCATTAATACCAGAGTCAGTTAATGATGCTATATGACAAGACCGTCCATGGAAGGTAATCTCTAGTGGATGCGTCGCTAATGATGTGCCCCCTACCTCATTTTCACCGCCTGGATGAATGATTAGTGCCGCCTCATAGCCCTTAAATAAACCAGCCTCAGCCATGTATACTTTACCACCAATAGTTTCCTCCGCAGGACAACCAAAGAAGGTCGTTCCCCACGTTTCCGGTACACTTTGACTGAAGGCAATAGCCGCCCCTAAACTCATCATAGCAATGAGATTATGTCCGCAACCATGGCCGAGTTCTGGTAGTGCATCATATTCACCTAAAAAGGCTATTTTATGCTGTGCAGTACCGTTATAGTCACCCCGTAACGCCGTTTGTAACTCTGGAAGATCAGTTAGCCCCACTTGAGATGTAAAATTATGATTTTCTAAGAATTGGTTAATTACCTTAACTGCTTTATGCTCGTTTAAGCCCAATTCTGGGTTATCGTGTAAATATAAGGAGATATCGCGCAATTCCTCTGTCATACTATCTATGATGGCACAGGCACGAGCCTCTCGTTCTTGTAATGTCATAACTTCCCTTTTTAATTTCTAATTTATACTGTTTATTATTTATTCTATCTAAGAAGAATGTGTCTATTTCGTATAGGGATGAACAATTATGGTATTTGAAATATACCTAAAGTTTATCATCGCTCCTAGTGGTAATGTTTGATGCGGCGTTCCATGACCTGTTGGGACATAACATACAAAAGGCTCCAACAATTCAGGGTCTCTATTTTCCTCCATGTAGCGTAACGCTTCATAGCCTAAATCGTAATCACGCTCATCATCGTCGCCTTCACAATCTGTAAAAGTACCAATCACTAAACCTTTAATACGACTCAATAAACCACTGAGACGAAATTGTTGTAACATGCGATCCAGCTTATACGGTGCTTCTCCTACATCTTCAATAAATAGCAACGTGTCCTCCCAAGACTCGTCCTCTAAAAAATAAGGCGTTCCTAACAACATAGATAACATCGTCATATTACCACCTCGTAAAATCCCTTCTCCCAGCTCAGTACCAATGGCACCACGCGGCGGTTCAGGTAATGGTTCTATGACTTGTAATTTACCTTCTAAAGTATTAAATAAAGCATCAATATCTGCTTTGCGTTCAGGCTTAAAATCTACGCCCATCGGCCCGTGATAGGTAATGAGTCGGCTATATCGATTGATCGCCATGTGAAGTGCTGTACAATCACTATACCCAATAAAAGCCTTTCGATGCTTACGGATTGCTGTATAATCTAATAAATCTAGATAACGCATCGTTCCGTAACCACCGCGCAAGGCAAGTACCGCCTCACAAGGTGCGTTGGTCATCATATATTGGAACTCTTCGGCCTGCTCCTCTGGTGTACCACCATACAAGCCTTTGCGATGTGCACTTTCACCCAAAAGAACATTATAGCCCTTTGCGTTACAAATTTCTTCTATTCTATGTAAATCTTCATCGCTTGCACTAGCAGGAGCCATAATGCCTATGGTCATGCCCGGTGCTAAGCGCTTTGGTTCAATCCAGTTCATATGTCCTCATAAAATACAACAAAAGACGTACACATAGTGTACGTCTTAAGTGTATCTTATTTGTATGCTTTTTTAAAGTCAACAAGGCCTAATGTAGTCCAGAAATAATTTTGAATACTTCCATTTGTTACATATGGTTGTGTTGTGAAATACAATGGCATTACTAGAGCTTCATCAAAAATCATCTGTTCTGCTTTATGCATCAACGCATCCCGTTCAGCCCCATTTGGTGTCGTACGAATACGAGCGATTAACTCGTTATAATCATCACTATGGTACTGACTATCATTGTCTTCAGCAGAAAATACTTCTAAGAAGTTTTGTGGATCACTGTAATCCGCAACCCAAGAAGCACGAGCAACTTGATATTTACCAGCTTCTCGGTCGGCTAAGAATACCTTTGTCTCTTGATTTTGTAAGCGCACATCTGCACCAAATGCATTGACCCAAGCATCTTGTACAGCTTCGGCAATCGCTTTATGTAATTCACTTGTATTATACAAAATCGTAATTGGAGGCAATGGATGATTTTTATCATAGCCAGCGTTTTTCAAGATTTCTTTAGCTTGTTCTACATCTTCATAAACAAGATAGCTACCCGCTTCACGGAAATCTTCACGCCCATTACTTTCAAGCATACCGTATGGAACAAATGCATAAGCAGCCTCTTTACCACCGCGAACAATATTGTTAACAATATTAGCACGGTTGATAACCATGGAGAAAGCTTTACGCACCTCAGGATCTGTGAAAGGTTCTGCTTTCACATTGAATACGTAATAATAGTTACCAAGCATAGGTCCAATATGTAATAGACCTGCCTCTTCTAATCGTTTTTGGTCCGCTACAGGAGGCTCAACCGTCATATCTGCTTCGCCACCTTCAACCAATGTAAGGCGTGTGCTTTGGGATTCACTAATAGGCCAATTCATTTTCTCTGTTTTCACAGAATCTGCATCCCAATAGTTAGGATTCTTGATGAAATCCATTTCTCCATTATGCTTCCAGGATAGTAAGCGGTATGGACCATTAGATACAAATGTATCCGCATTGGCAGCCCAGTTTTCATGAGCCTCTACATCTTTTTGGCTCACTGGATAATAGCTATGAGAAGCTAGTAATTTTAAGAAATACGCTGTTGGATTCTCTAAGGTAACTACTAATGTATTATCATCAGTGGCCTTAACGCCAACATCATCAGCTGAAGCGTCACCATTATTAAAGGCTTCGCCATTTTTTAATACATATAACATATATGCATTGTCCGCATGGACTTCAGGGTCTAATACGCGTTTCCACGCGTATTCAAAGTCATGAGCCGTCAAAGGCTCTCCATTAGACCATTTCAAATCAGGTCGTAAATGGAAGGTATACTCGCGACCATCATCAGAAATATCCCAGCTTTTGGCAAGTGCTGCCTCTGGTTCACTTTCATCATTTAAACGAACTAAACCGTCAAATAATTGAAGTTGAACTGTAGCCTCCGGAGAGGTAGTAGACTTTGCTGGATCCAATGTGGATGGTTCCTGCTCAATAACATATCGAATGGTATGCTCATCAATTGGTTGTTCCCCGCGAGGATAACCAAATACAAATAAGAGCACACTCACCCCAAGAGCAAGGACCATGAGTTTTAACAAATTTCGTTTATCCATCATGGCAATGCTTCCTCTACAAATTCTTTCATGATACGCCCTACTTGAGCGCCTAACTCTTTACCTCGGTCATTATCGATATCGCTCATCAAGAGGATAAAGCAGAAATGACCTCTAAATGTTTCTAATACGCCCCCATCGTGCTCTACGCGGTCAAGGGATCCTGTTTTATGGTGAAAGCGTATATCTTCGCCCCAATAAAATGGCAAGATATCACGGAATTGTTGGCGACCTAAAATATTCCACATTTCTCGGCCATAAGCATCTCTATCGCGACATTCAAAAATGTGTTTATACAGACGAGCCAACGACAATGCAGTCAAATGGTTATCACGGCCTTCTGCTAGAGCGTCAAAGTCCATCATCATACGATTGAGTTCTATTTCATCTACACCAAGCTGTTCTGCACGAGCATTGATATTCTCCATGCCTAGAACAGTAATGAGTAAATTTGTCGCCATATTATCGCTAAGAACCATCATAAGACGACATAACTCAAGATACGTAAAGCTATGCTTTGCTACCAGTTCTTGTAATGCACCACCGCCTTCAACACGTGGTGTTCTAGATAGAGGAACAGTATCATTAAGATCCAACTGCTCTGTACGAGCTAAATGGAATACATACTCCATAATGAGTACCTTAATCAAACTTGCACTAGAGTGTACCGTATCTTCCCCTTTAGAAGCAATAATAGTCGGTTCCTCTTCATCGTCAAATCGAAGTACTACATAGGATATGTTTCCCTTTGGTGCTAATTCTTTGATGACTGTATCGAGTTGATGTTCTAAGGACTTGCCAACAAGTAACTTTTCCATACTATTCTCCCATTATATGTGCCAGCATGCGATGCGGCGATCTGCCCAATCACGAAGAGGCGGACGTTCAGTAAAGCAACGACCTTCTGCCTCTGGGCATCGACCACTAAACAAACAACCTTTTGGTGGATTTAGTGGATTTGGTGGGTCCCCTTTAAGCGGTGCTCCAATTGGAGCATGCGGTATAACAGGACCGTTTAAGGCGGTCAAAGCACGAGTATACGGATGTTGTGGAAATTCATATAAATCCAACGCTGGACCTTCTTCCATAACAGCCCCTAAATACATAACTACCATGCGATGACTGATGTAGCGCACCATATTTAAATCATGAGAAATAAAGAGATACGAAATACCATGTTGTTCTTGTAATCTCTCAAGCAAGGTCATAATTTGTACTTGAATGGATACATCTAGTGCAGAAATCGGTTCATCACAGATGATACACTGTGGCTGCATAATGAGAGCCCGTGCAATACCGATACGTTGACGTTGACCACCTGACAATTCATGAGCATAACGCTCACCAAAGGACATGTTTAAACCAACTTGATCAAGCACTTCTTTTACACGAATAACACGATCGCGAGGTGTATATTTTGGATCTAGCTCCAATGGTTCCTCTAGAATCGCATTAACTGTAAGACGTGGATTAAGAGATGCATAAGGGTTTTGGAATACCATTTGCATCACCGGATGAACAGCTTTTCGATCCACATACGGATCAATCTGACGACCGTTCATATAAATAGAACCTGATGTAGCTTGATGTAAGCCCATCAAAGTGTAGCCAAATGTGGATTTACCACATCCAGACTCACCTACGATACCAAGGGTCTCCCCTGGTGATTGATATAGGCTCACGCCTTGTACAGCATGTACCGTGTGTTTTGGCTTAAATAAGCCTCCTGACAGAGTGAACTCTTTAACGAGATTGTCAGTTTCCCATACGTAACTCATTAAAGTCCCTCCAACTTAGCTAACCAACATGTAAATTGATGATTCTCACCAACATTTGTAACCATAGGAATCCGATTACCACAGATACGCATAGCCCACTTGCACCGTAGATTAAATGCACAGCCTCGTGGCAAATCAAACAAATCTGGCGGTTGACCTTCAACGGCTTTTAACTCACCATGCCATTTACCTTGTGGCAGAGCGAGCAATAACCCTAATGTGTACGGATGGCGAGGTTCATTAAAGATGCCCTCCACCGTAGCAGATTCAACACATTTACCAGCATACATAACCATAACACGGTCGCAAATTTGAGCGATAACACGTAAGTTATGAGAAATAAAGATAATCCCAATACCAGCCTCTACAGCTAATGTTTGCATAAGGCGTAAGATTTGAGCCTCTGTTGTAATATCAAGCGCCGTTGTAGGTTCATCGCAAATTAAAATCTTTGGACGACCTGCCACAGCCATGGCGATACAAACGCGTTGACGCATACCACCACTTAACTCATGAGGATATTGAGACAATCGTCTTTCCGGTGTAGAAAGGCCCATCTTCTTTAACAAGTCGATGGCGATAGCTCGTTCGTCATAATCCTCACCATATGCATTGGTACGATGGATAACCTCATACAGTTGCTCCCCAATCGTCATGATTGGATTCAAAGATGTCATAGGATCTTGGAATACCATAGCAACAGTAGTACCGCGCAATTCATTCCAGTCATCTTCAGTGAATTCAAGGCAATCATTGCCATCAATCATAAATGTATCGGCTTTGATTTTTGTTTTACCATATGGTAGTAATCCCATTAATGAATTAACTAGCACTGATTTACCACAGCCGGATTCACCAACAATACCTAAAATCTCACCTGGTTGTAAGGAGATATCTTGATTGCGAATAACCCGTAAAGGGCCTTGGAAGGTATCGATGGTAATGGACACATTGCGCACATCAACAATTGCGTTATTCATTATCTATCTCCTTCCTTAGGGTCTAATACATTACGTAAGCCATCACCAAGGAATGCGAAACCAAGCATGGTAACACTAATGGCAACAGCAGGAAAAATCAATTGGAACGGATAAGAGCGCATGCTACTAATCCCTTCAGAAGCGAGTACACCCCAGCTCGCCATAGGTGCATTTACACCTAAGCCGATAAAACTAAGGAATGCTTCTGTAAAAATAGCCTCTGGGATGGCCAATGTCAAAGTAATAATGATTGGTCCCACACAGTTTGGCAAAATATGACGCAATAAAATGCGATATTTTGGAATGCCCATCGCTTCAGCAGCAATGATATATTCTTCGTTTTTAACTTTCAAAATTTGACTACGTACGATACGGGCCATATTCAGCCAGTACGCAATGCCCAATGCTACGAAAATAGATGTTAAGCCAGGGCCAAGTACAACCATCAACAAAATTACATACAGTAAAAGCGGAATACCGTACAATACATCTACCAGACCCATCATGATACGGTCAACCTTACCACCAAGGTAACCTGCAATACCGCCATAGGTAACGCCGATAACAAGATTGATAAACGCCGCTACAAAACCGATGGTTAAGGAAATACGAGCACCGTACATAACGCGAGTGTAAATGTCACGACCTAATGTATCGGTACCAAACCAATGACTAAAGCTTGGGCTTTGGTTCGCATCAATCAAGGATTGGTCCGCATAGGTATACGGCGAAATTAGGGGGCCTAAAATAGCCAACACAATCATCACCAAAATGATGGTTGCCCCTACTACGGCCAAGCGATTTACCTTAAATCTCGCCCATTTACTAGGACGTTTTATAAAGCTTGTAATTTCTTCTTGAGGAGTTCGTTCAATAGGTAAAAAATCTTCCTTATTCATCTGTCCCCTCCTCTGTCGTAACACGTGGATCAATTAATGGATAAATCATATCCACCAAAATATTAAGAAATACTACAAGAGCACTATAGAAAATCGTAATGCCAAGAATAACGGTATAATCACGGTTATAAATAGATGTTACGAAATACTGTCCAAGGCCTGGAATAGCAAAAATCGTTTCTACGATAAAGCTACCTGTCAAAAGGCTGGCAGCCAATGGGCCCAAATATGTAATAACTGGCAAAATAGCATTCCCTAACGCATGACGTGTCAAAATAGTCCAAGAACTCAAGCCTTTGGCGCGAGCTGTACGGATATATTCTTGTTGGTACACATCAAGCAAGCCACTGCGCGTTAAACGTGCAATGAATGCCATCGGTTGTGCTGCTAACGTTAATACTGGTAGTACCATATAAGATGGGCCACGCCATAAGGCCACTGGGAACCAGCCCAGTTCAAAGCCCACTACATATACAAGAACGGCACCAATAATAAAGGTAGGCACGGATATACCAATGGTAGATAATACGGTTACCGCGTAATCAACGATACCATTAGGACGCATAGCACTAATAGCACCGGCTGCAATACCACCTACTACAGCCACCATTAATGATAATAAACCGAGTTGTGCAGAAATTGGGAATGCATCGCTGATAATATCATTTACACTGCGGCCTTCATACTTGTATGATGGTCCCAAATCACCAGTAATGACACCACCTAAATAATCACCATACTGCTTCCACACAGGATCATCAAGATGATACTTTGCTTCAATACTTGCTTTCACCTGAGGTGGTAATTTCTTCTCAGTTGTAAAAGGTCCCCCCGGAATTGCATGCATTAATGCAAATGTTACGGTAATGATGACCCATAAGATTATGATTGCGCCACCTAGACGTCGAAACACATACCTTGTCATTGTCACTATCCTCCATAAAAAGTCTATCTGTTTTATTATACTACATTATGAAGTTAATTTCATGAATTACATCATTACATTTACAGAAAGCCCTACATAACGTACAATAAAATATATAATATTTTGGAGGTGTCTATGACAGAAGTACCTAGAGTCTTAACAATTCAAGACATGAGCTCCATCGGCCGTTGTGCCCTAACCGTTATGATTCCAATCATCAGCGCTATGCGTTGCCAAGCGGTTCCATTGGCAACAGCTGTATTGAGTAATCACTTAGAATATCCACACTACGAGTTTGTAGATTTATCGGCACATATGAGAGATTTTATGGACTGCTGGGATAAAAACGAAATCGACTTTCACGCTATTGTAAGTGGTTTTTTAGCATCGCCAGAACAAATTCATCTCGTGGAAGAAGCCATCGATCGCTTCGGTAACAAAGGCCAAATGATTATCGTCGATCCTGCTATGGCCGATGATGGTCGCCTCTACTCTATTTATACACCTGATATGGTAGTAGCTATGCGCCAACTTGTTTCCAAGGCTCATATTGTAAAGCCTAATTACACGGAGGCTTGTTTCTTATTAGATATTCCATTCTCTACAGATCCTATTAGCGATGATGAATTGCGTGATCGTTGCAAAAGATTGTACCAAATGGGGCCTGACATGGTTATCATGACCAGCGTACCATCTGAAACACATGCGGTTATCGCGGTCTATGATGGGCCAACTGATTATTTAAAAACTTATGATATTCCTCTTATCCCTGTGAAAGCTACGGGAACTGGGGATATCTTTACTGCTGTATTATCCGGTGCAGTAATGAGGGGATATTCACCTTATGATGCGGCAGAGTTAGCAATGAATTTTACTACCAAGGCGATTCAAGCCACAGTGGATACTGTAAAATCAATGAAGCAAGGTGTAGCCTTTGAGCTAGTCTTGCCAGAATTAACTCAACTATAAGCTATAAATAAAGGGGAACTTATGGATTTACTATATGTTGTATTACGAACACTACTCATATGTACTGTCGGTTTGCTCATTGCATTTCAAGGTCGACGTATGGGATTATCGATTTTTAATCTAACGGGACGGTTAAATCGACTACAATTTATCATATGCTTCATTGTTTTAATGATTTTATTCCACATCGTTCACTACATTGATGATCTATTCTTGGACTTTGTTGTTTCTTTACCAGCCTATTGGTTTACAAGGGTTGTTATATGGATTTTATTAGCATCCTTATTCCCATTATCCTGCATCTTATTTGGCCGTCGTATTCATGATATCGGCTTTAATGCATGGGCAGGGATTCTATGGTCGGTAATCATCATTTTCATCAATACCTATTCTGCTGTATCACCATTCAATTACTTGCTTGAACTTTTCGTATGGCTCATAGGCTTCCTATTCTGGGTATTGCCTGGTCAGCCAGAACCGAATCAATATGGTAACCCACCATTTATGCCTGTAAATCGACCAACTTATGAGTCAATGCAACAACCTAAATCAGAAACAGAACGAGAAATTAGAAAAACCGTTCGCAAACGTCGTAAAAAGCGTTAACTCATAACAGGTCCCACTTCATAAAGAAAAACGTATCTCTAGAAAGAGATACGTTTTTTCTTTACTATAAACTATTCAGTTATTTCAGCTATTTAGTAAACAATTCCTATTAATTCATGAGTAACATTAACTCAATCAATGTACAACCAATATAGGCGATAATAAACTTAACCTTTTGCTTACGCATTCTATCATCGTCAGCAATTTTAAGTCGATTTGCGAGGAACCGCTTATCACGAATTTGTAATAATAAATGTTTAATTCGCTCTTGGCTTTCATTAGCCGTATCTTCATCACAATCAGATGTAAGTGTAGCCTGCTGCATGAAGATGCGACGGTGTAACTTACGCATTTGTATCTTGATATTGTTATGCACAAATGCACTTTGCCACTGTTTACGAGAATCAAAGTACATGTACAAATATCTCGGAATATTCATAACCAAGAAGGATATAATAAAAATCCCTAAAGAAATCAAGAAATATGTAGAAAATGAGAATTCTAAAGTTTCTGTAGGCAAGTAGTGATGCAAGATAATAAAGGTAATCCACACGCCGATTGGCAACAAGAGAACGGCCGCAATGTCAATAGAACGAAGCCAGCTAGTACGGGTTGGTACATCTGGTACAGTGAATGTATCTACTGGATCGTGGAACGCATAGTAATCTAACTGTAAAACAGATTGGCTAGTACGAGGATTCCCCAATAGAACAGGGCCATTACTACCGATATGTCGTTCAGGCAAAGGTATAAATTTTTTAACTTGTGTATTTGGTAATAAATCGAACTGGATAATCCCCTTTTTCTCGAACCGCATAGTAGATCCCTTCTCACCTAATGCAATAGGATTAAAGAATATACCAAAGAGACTGAGGCACCAGTTACCTAATAAGTGTAGGATAGAGTTTAAAATAAACCCACCTGTATCTATATTATTTGTATCGAGACGGATTGCAAAAGATGATGAGTAATCATCAAACCATAAATCCTCTAAGGTGAATTCCACATTGATCACATTCCCCCATTTAGTAATAATGGATAGGAATATTTGATTGTTTGGTTCAAATTCAAACGTTACAGCGTAGAAGAACCAATGATTGCGAAGAGCAGCCCTCAACATACGATTAACGGTGTCTTCTTCTATATATAGTAAACGATGGTCGAACAAGTCTTGTTCTAATGGTGCCTTTTCCATGGTAGGCATCTTATCCACCACTGTATCATGATCAGATAATGTTTCATCCACCAAAGCTCGTAATTTGGTGAAGATCTTAGTCATAACCCCTCCAAGGGTAAAAAAACAGCTTTTGATATACAAATTATACCATATATTGCATGATTTATCGATAAAAGACTACTACATATACTATTAAATATAGGTATACATAAAGCTCCTTTTACATAGTAAAAGGAGCTTTATTACTGCAGTTTAACATTCAGCCTATTATAGTTTAATATTTATAATAGATAGTTTAACTGATATTTATTTTTATTGAATACTTGCCATAGATAGATAACAATATTCATAGAAGTGACCACGAAGGGCAATTAATTCTTCGTAAGTTCCATCTTCTATAATTTGACCTTTATCCATAAATAAGATACGGTCCATATGTTCTAATCCTTCTAACTGATGTGTAATATATAAGCATGTTTTATCCTGTACATATTCCATCAAATCACGATGCAGAGCCTTTCTCGTTACTTGGTCTAAACCTTCTAATGGTTCATCTAACAAAACAACTTGAGGTTTTCGCAAGAATAGTCGAGCTAAAGCAACCCGTTGTCGTTCACCACCACTTAGACCATGACCACCACTACCAACAATCGTATGAATACCATCTGGCAAGCGTTCCACTACAGAGCGCAACGAAGCACGATCAATAGCATACTCTAAATCGGCTTCTGAGGCATCAGGTCTTGCTAGTCGAATATTATCTTCAAAGGACGCATGGAAAATATATGTATCTTGCGTTATCGTGCCTAAAGCATTACGCCATGTATCGATAGAAATATCCTTTAACTCTACATCACCAACATGGATTGAGCCTCTGTAATCATATAATCGCTCAAGCATATTAAACAATGTAGTCTTACCAGATCCACTAGCACCAACAATAGCGATCGATTGACCTTGTTTAATGTCCAATCTAAGATGTTCATAAATACGACGATGCGCATCATAACCAAAGGATACATCGGTAAATGTAATCTCTCGATTAGCATTAAATGGTTTTGGTGCCTTTGGTTCCACTACTGGAATTGGCTCATCTGCAAGTGCTATGAGACGACTCGTAGCCACTTTACTTTCAGCACCATGATGAACGGCAGCGATCATAGGTTGTAAGGCCTCAAACCAAGCTTGTGTACCAATAGCAGCAACTGCTACCATAACACTGGCCCAAGCTCCGGTCAACGCATTGGCTGCTAATATGGCTACAATGACAACTGTAATTTGGACTCCACCTAGGAACAGCGTATTGCCTAAGTTCATGCCCCGTTCGATAATACCTTTATTAGCATCCACAGTACTCATCATATATTGAATACGATCGTATACTAACTGTTCATTACCGTAACTAATAACATCCTCCAAGCTATCCATGGTATCACTTAATAGGGATTTATATTTCCCTTGTTGAGGTCCAATCGCCGTCAACGATTGTTTGTTATGAGCATATACACCTAAAGGCAAAACTAGACCTAATATAAAGGCTGCTAAAACTATAGGCGCAACTAAACTATTATCAATCGTAGATACACCATAGGCAACTAAAATAGTTAAAGCAATGGCTGCTGCAGGCGGAATCAACGTACGCAAGTAGAAAAATTGTAGTACCTCTATATCCCCCATAATGCGACCTAGCATATCCCCTGCACCAAAACGTTTAAGAATAGCCGGCGCCAATGGTTCTAAATGAGCATAAAACCATACACGCAAACCATACAGACCTTGGAACGCCATACGATGAGATGTATACCGTTCAAAATAACGACATACAGCACGACTAACGCCAAAGAAGCGGACGCCCACAATAGCAAGGCTCAAATAAGTAAGCCCCGGTTGCAATGCAGCTGATGCCAATAACCATGCGGATACAGTTAATAAGCCCACATTCATAAATACCGTTAAGAATGTAAAAATCAAAGCTAATACTAAGGACCACTTTGCAGGACTTAGTACAGTAAATAATAATTTCCATCCTTGTACGCCCAGCTTAGAAGTTGAAACCTCAGGAGTCTGTATTGTATCTTGCCCCAAAACGTAAGCTTCTTGATGATCTACCCGAATTGAATGATCAATCTCTTCTCTATGTTCTAAGGTAAATGACTTTTCTGTCTTTAATTGTTCTTCGATAGTTGAAGAAAATTCACCTAAACCAGAGGTGATAAGGTCCTTAAAATAACCATCTACTGCAACAAGCTTCGCATAAGAACCTTGTTGAATAATACGTCCATGTTTCAAAACGTATAGTGTGGATGCCCAATGCATCGTTTGTAGACGATGACCAATGATAATGACGATTTTATTATCCATCAAACGTTTGATAGCACTGCTTATAATAGCTTCTGTTTTTACATCAAGATGTGCCGTCACCTCATCGAGAATTAACACTTGACCCTTTCGCAAAAATGCACGTACTAAGGCAACCCGTTGACGTTCGCCACCACTCAGACCCAAGCCACCTTCACTAATAACAGTATCTAGTCCATCTTGTTGTCTATTGATCACATCTAGTAACTGTACCTCTTTACAAGCTTCTATAATCTCTTCATCACTTACATTCATCCCAAAGGATAATACGTCACGCAAAGTTCCTTTCATAATATGTGGATGTTGAGATACATAGGTAATTTGTTGGCGCCACCACTCAATATCGATGTCACATAGATCAAGACCATCTATAGTAACACTGCCTTTAGGAGCAGTTAAAAATCCCCCAATAATATGGGCAATTGTAGATTTCCCTGCCCCACTTTCACCAACAAGCATGATCGGAGAATTACGTTTAGCCTCTAATGAAATATGTTGTACACCATTTTCACTATCTTCATAGGTAAAAGTTAAATCCTTAATTTCAATTGCTTGTACCTTACCTTTAAGTTGAGATTGACCACCTATAGGCAACGATGGCTGGCGATTCATAAACTCTTCGTATTTTAAAATCGAGGTCTTACCTGCCATACCCGTATGGAATGCAGCCCCCAATTGTCTAAATGGCGTATAGAACTCTGGCGCTAATAGCAAAATAAAGAAAGCTGAAAAGAATGGGATTTCACCATCCAATAATGTTAAGCCCAGATATACCGCAATCAATGCTGTACTAATAGTACTTACGAGCTCAAGAACTAGAGCAGATAAAAACGCCACACGCAATACTCGTAATGTAGAATCTTTAAACTCCTCAGATAAACGACCAATAACCTTAATTTGATCCTTGGCACGACCAAAGAGCTTTAATGTTGTAATCCCTTGCAATACATCAAGAAAATGACCAGATAAGAAGCTCATCCGCTCCCACTGTTCTTTATTTAGACGATCCGCTTGCTTACCAATTAAGATCATAAAGAACGGAATCAATGGCACTGTAATAATCAAAATGATACCAATAATAGGTAATGTATCTACAATAGCAATACCCATAATAAGAGGAATCATAATAGCATATAGGATTTGAGGAATATAACGAGCTACATAAGCATCTACTTGCTCCAATCCATCAGTAAGCATATGTATTACATCGCCATGGCGTTCCTTATGTTGCACACCAAGTTTAAACATATGCTCTAAGGCCCGTTCTCTAAAGGTTGCTTTTACCGCAGTACCTAATCGATTTGCTACGGATTCTTGTATATAATGTGCAAGCAACCTTACAATAATAGCAATTCCTAAATAGATAATGGAATACCTTTCATCATGTAAGGTATTCTCTGAAAATATAAAATTATTAATTAAGGTTCCAAAGAACCAAGCTTGCCCAACAATAGCCAAACTCTCTACTAAACAGGTTAATCCTAGTAGTAATAGCTGACCTTTATGTTCTAGCAGCGCTTTAAAAGCAGTACGCTGTATCATAGTATCCTCTATGGTAAAACTATTAAAAATATAAAATCAAATCGATTAGACTGCCCTAACTAAGTCTCAGTTAAATTCTGTTAAAATATAATCTAAGTTAGTCCAAGTGAATCTAAATTTATCAATATTATATCCATATTACCACAAAAAAGAGGCGTGCCGCTACGACACGCCTCACATTGAGACCTAAATTTTACAATTCACTAGAATTATAATTCTATTCTATTAATAGTGTAAGTCTTTTTCAGATACACGATGACGGAATGTCCAGTATACCCAGATTTGGTAAGCCAAGATAATTGGCACAAATACAAAGGCTACACAAGTCATCAAAGTCAATGTGTAAGTAGAGTTACCTGCATTTGCAATAGTTAAGCTCCACTCAGGATTCAAAGAGGAAACCATGATGCGAGGGAACAAACCAGCAAAGTAAGCAGCCGTTACAGAGATAACGGATAAGGAGCTGAATACAAAGCCCCATTTTGTATTTCGAGTACGTGCTGCGCCCCAAGAAATGAGGAAGAACACGATTGCCAACGCAAAGCAAACAATTGCCAATACAGAGTTGAACAAATCTGTAAATACATAAGTTGCACCTACCAATGCTAATGCACCGATAGCTGTAGGAACACCTACTACCAAGGAAGCTGCACGAGCGCGTTCGGAAACAGCACCAGCAGTTTTGATAGAAGTGAACAAACCACCATGGTATGTGAATACCAAGATAAACGCAATACCGCAAAGTACTGTGTATGGGCTTAATAAATCAAAGAATGTGCCTACATAGGTCATGCTTGCATCGATTGGAGTACCTTGAATCAAGTTACCAACCGTAACACCCCACAATAATGCAGGAATCAAAGAACCAAAGAAGATGCAGTAGTCGAAAGTTTTACGCCATAACAAGTTAGGGCTTTTGGAGCGGAATTCGAAGGATACGCCACGGATAATAAGAGCCGCAAGCATCAAGAATAACGCCAAGTAGAAACCACTGAACAATGTAGCATATACATTAGGGAAGGACGCAAATAATGCACCACCTGCAGTAATCATCCATACCTCATTACCGTCCCATACAGGACCTAAGGCATTGATCATTTGACGACGTTCAACGTCAGTTTTGCCGATGAATGGTAATAAAATACCAGTACCATAGTCAAAACCTTCTAATAAGAAGAAGCCAGCGAATAGTACAGTAATTAAAATAAACCATACCACTTCAAGGTTATTAAAAATTAATTCCATAATCTCGCCTCCTCTTTTTCAACTACATCATGAGATGGATTGCCATCCGGACCTTTTTTGATGTGTTCTACAGCAAGGTAGATAGCCGCAATAGCTGCTATGATATACACAACTGTAAAACCGATGATAGTAGTCATAATTTCTGGAGCTGTAACGGCTTTAGAAGCACCGTCTACAGTCAATTGTAAACCATGTACAAGCCATGGTTGACGACCTGCTTCTGCTACAAACCAACCTGTGGAATGAGCAATGAATGGCAATGGCAATGTCCAGAACATAATTTTCAAGAATGTGCGATTTCCAACTAATTTGTCTTTTGCATTAAGGATGAGACCTACGAATGCAACAAGTAACATAATGGAACCAGCGGCAACCATGATACGGAATGTCCAGAAGATTGCTGGAACATCTGGAATATAGTTACCAGGACCGTATTGAGCCTCAGATTTAGCTTGAAGATCTTTGATGCCTTCTACTTTACCAGATGTAAAGGAGTTTTGAGTCAAGAAGGATAAACCACCAGGGATTTCAAGAGCACTAGTATTCTTTTGAGCTTTAGTATCAATGTTAGCTACCAAAGAGAATGGAGCAGGATCTTGTGTTTCCCACAATGCTTCCATAGCAGCCATTTTCATAGGTTGTACTTTTGTAATGTATTGACCTTGATGATGGCCCGCCAAAGCGCCTAAAGTACCGAATACAAGAGCAATAACCATGCCCCATTTAGCGGAACGACGGTAGAAGTCTGTCGCATTGTTGCGCAATAAGTGCCAAGCACTGATGGCCATGATAATTACGCCTGCTGTTAATAGACCATTCAACACAATATGGAAGAATTGACCTGGTACATAGCCGTTTTGAACAATTGTTAAAAAATTATCCATTTCTGCACGGCCATTACGGATTACATAACCTACAGGATGTTGCATAAAGGAGTTGGCTACGAGAATCCAGAACGCAGATAGGTTAGTACCTAATGCTACCAACGTAGCCACAAGAGCATGAGCAGTTTTATTTAATCGGTCCCAGCCGAAGATCCATACACCCATGAATGTAGATTCCAAGAAAAATGCCATTAATGCTTCAAGGGCTAATGGAGCGCCGAAAATGTCACCCATAAAACGAGAATATTCTGCCCAGTTCATACCGAAATGGAATTCCTGAACAATACCAGTTACCACACCCATAGCAAAGTTAATTAGGAACAATTTGCCCCAGAATTTTGCCATTTTTTTGTATACTTCTTTACCAGTAGACACATATGTCCACTCCAAGATAGCTACAGTCACTGTCATGCCTAGTGTGAACGGCACAAACAACCAGTGATAGATAGATGTTAGCGCAAATTGTATTCGAGCTAAATCTACAGCTTCAAACATGTGTTTTCCTCCTTAGAATAAAATACCTACATCACTTGATGAGCTTTTACCAAAATCTTGTATCATTGAGCTTGTAAATATGGTAAGGATTCAGACTCAATCAACTGTTCACGTTGAGCAAGAGTTTTAAAGTTAACCTTCTCCAACTGATTGATCAATTGGTCCTGAACCTTCCCCATAGCTTCATTGATAGCACAATGCCCCATACAAGATTTAGAGCAAGAACCTACATCATATAAACACCGTTGTAAATACGCATCCCCTTCTACCGCTCTAATTACATCGAGCAATGAAATCTCTTGCGGTTCTCGATTGAGAGCAAACCCACCATCTACACCGCGAAAGGATTTCATAATCCCAGCTGCAATGAGACTACGCATAATCTTGAGCAAAAATCGTTCTGGAATCAATTCTTGCTCAGCCAATACAGAACCCGTTAGCTTCGTTCCCGAAGGTAAGAGCGCCATATGTAAGACCATGCGAAATGCATAATCCGTGGCCTGATTTAACTTCATAAGGTCTCCTTTCTCGTGCACTCGGACAAACGTATTACTAAATCTAGTATAATCGAAATAAAACAATACTGCAATGGTATTGTTTTAAATATTGAGAATTAGCATATATAGATTTTAAGCCTATAAATTAGGTTATACCTGAATATTTTTATATCCATAAAATCACTTTTTGATTTATATTATCAAAAAAGACTGCCCACGTATGAGCAGTCTTAATTTATTATTTTGTAATTTCACGAACAAGATGTGCCATTTCAGGAATGATGAGTTTACTCATCGCCAAAGTAACAGCACCTACAGAGCCAGGAACAGAGAACATTAACGTATTATTGTTGACACCAGCTTCTGCACGAGATGCCATCGCCTTAGTCCCAATATCTTCTGTATAAGATAAATATCTAAAGATTTCCCCAAAACCAGGGATATGTTTCTCATAGAGACTATTTGCCGCTTCAATTGTTACATCGCGCTTAGCAATTCCCGTTCCGCCTGTAGAGATGATAACATCAATAGATTCATCATTACACCAAGGAATCATAGCATTTCTAATTTCGTCATAATCATCAATAACGATTTTGCGATCTGCCACGATATGGTCTGCTTGTTCCAAAAATTCTTGAACTTTATTGCCGCCCTTATCAGTTTCAAAGGTACGTGTATCAGAAACTGTTAAAATAGCAACACGCAAAGGTCTTGCTAATACTTCGTAAGACATAATTCCTCCTAGAATAACGGTATAATAGATGCTAATGTAGGCCATCCATTATCGCGTAAAAAATCACGTAATGACCATGTATAGTGAATGAATGGTGCACAATGTAGGCGTAACCAGAACGATAAGTACGGTGTGTCACCTTGGAATATAGCCAACCGATTTAAGGCATATAAATTATCGCCTGGCTGTACTGTACCTGGTTGTACTGTGAAAGCCATTTTATAACCAGATTGTTTACTTACATATTGAACGAGCTTATCATTAAACCCACCAGGATATGCTAGATACTCAATAGGCTCACCCAAAATCCCCTCCAAAGAAGTCTTCCCACCAAGAAGAGCATCCGGTAATTCGGTAGGATCAATTTTTGTTAAGATTTTATGATGATTTGTATGGCCTTGAATATCAAATCCACCCGCTTCCATTTGGTGCATTTGTTCTGTAGAAACAAAACCAGGCGTATTAGCTGCATCACTAATCATAAACAAGGTAGCCTTCATGTTGTATTCCTTTAAAATAGGCAATACATTTTTATAGTTATCTACATAGCCATCATCAAAGGTAATCACAATTGGCTTATCTGGTAATTCAGTACCGTTTTGTAAGTAATCATACAATTGATCTAAAGTAATCGTATTATACCCATGATTATGGAGATATTCCATCTGTTCTCTAAACTGATCAACATGAAGCGTCAAAGCAGAGTGCTTTTCATCATTCACTTGGTGATAGTTTAGTACAGGGACACCATAAATCTTATAATCAGTAGACAGCCCCCACATAACGCCAAAAGAGATAGCTAAAATTGCAATACATATTGTGAGAAAACATAATATTTTTTTAATACAGCTCTTGCCATATTTATACATATAAACTAATCACTCCAATCCACTTAAGCATATAATGAGAATATCACACATACCTTGTATTATCAAGAAAATCCCGCACAAGATATTTATAGTAATTCATTATTTTCATTTAAGAAATTTATAAGGTTATGCTCAAATAGTACTCTATCGCAATATATGTAATATATAAATATCATAAGGAATAAAAACATACATAAATCAATAAAACAACATACAATAAAAAAAGACACACCCTCAGGTGTGCCTTTAGCTTAATCAGCGGCTTCCTATCACACTCGCCCATGTTAGTATTAAAAATAGTCTTTTAATGTACGATACTGATTGTAGGGCTTCGTCGAACCTGATGCAATGGACGTACGCGTCGCTGCGCTCCTTTACGCCCTATTGCCCTAGGTTTCACACGCCGTCTGACACGGACACGTACATAGATAGTACCTCTACAACATTAACTGGAGACGGCTCTAGCAGGTAAGAAAGCTGTGCTCGTTAGAGCACAAAAATAGAGGGCCAACCCTTTAGGGTTGACCCTCTATTTTATGCTTAATCAGCAGCTTCCTATCCTCCCAGGCCGTCTCCAGCCAAGTACTTTCGGCGTTTATGAGCTTAACTACTGTGTTCGAGATGGGAACAGGTGGATCCTCATAGCCATCGCCACTGAATCTGTCAGAGTTTGTACTCTGAAAACCACATAGAAGTTATATATTTTTGTTGCACATGTCTGCTTAATGTTTTTATTTAAGTAAAGCCCTCGATCTATTAGTACCAGTCAGCTCCAAACCTCACGGCTCTTCCACACCTGGCCTATCAACCATGTCGTCTACATGGGATCTTACTAGCTTATGCTATGAGAAACCTCATCTCAAGGCTGGTTTCACGCTTAGATGCTTTCAGCGTTTATCCGTCCCGAACGTAGCTACCCAACTGTACCCTTGGCAGGATAATTGGTACACCAGCGGTTCGTCCACTCCGGTCCTCTCGTACTAGGAGCAGCCCCCTTCAAGTTTCTTGCGCCCGCGAGGGATAGGGACCGAACTGTCTCACGACGTTCTGAACCCAGCTCACGTACCACTTTAATCGGCGAACAGCCGAACCCTTGGGACC
>NZ_PPDC01000007.1:0-129982 GCF_002959875.1 Veillonella sp. T14073-2 | reverse complement strand
ATTAAACTTTAAAGAATATACCGACCCGTTTACGGGTGAGCCAGTAAAATAGGCAAAATAAAAGCCCCCGAGTAGGGGGCAGCCAGTGGTAATAGAGTGGTTGTCAGATCATTCAATGCCCTCTTTAAAGGGCCACCACTAGAGAAAGACCCTTATAGGGTCAGAGCAAACCACCCGTTCTACGGGTGGTTATGATTTAAATCAAAATTTTGTTATGAAAAAAATAAAGGTGAATTGTTTCACGTGAAACAATTAAAATTCTTATAGTAGCTTTTTAGAAATACAAAATGAGGTTTAAAAATAAGATTTAATCATATTATTTGTTAATATGATTAAATATGCGTATTATTAAAGAATGTAGTTAGTAGAAAAATATAGATATTTTTTTATGGAATTTGATTTGTAATTACCGTAATTATCGTTGTTTTATGTTATAATTAAAAAGAAATATTTTGAACGAACATGTGAGGTGAATTAAGTGGGCAAAGTTATAGCTATTACTAATCAAAAAGGCGGTGTTGGTAAAACAACAACATCCGTGAATTTGAGCGCTTGTTTGGCTGATGCTGGTAAAAAAGTATTGCTTGTTGATTTAGATCCACAAGGTAATGCTAGCTCTGGTTTAGGTATTGAAAAAGATGATTTAGAACTCTGTGTACACGATGTTCTTATCGATGGTGAACCTATTGCTGATGTTGTTCAGCCTACAATGCTTAAAAAGCTATTTGTAGCGCCTGCAACAATTCAATTAGCTGGAGCAGAAGTGGAACTCGTTTCAGTTGTTTCACGTGAAACAATGCTGAAAAAAGCATTGGCACCAATACGTGACGAATACGATTTTATCATTATTGACTGTCCGCCATCCCTTGGCTTGCTAACATTAAATGCCTTTACAGCAGCAGATAGTGTACTAATTCCGATTCAAAGTGAATTTTACGCATTAGAAGGGGTTAGTCAATTAGTAAAAACTATAACAATTGTGCAACAAACATCTAATAAAAATCTTGAAATTGAAGGTGTTTTGTTAACTATGTTTGATGGTCGTACGAACTTATCAATTCAAGTTGCTGATGAAGTGAAAAAATTCTTTGGCAATAAAGTGTATAAGACTATTATTCCACGTAATGTACGTCTTAGCGAAGCTCCAAGTTATGGTGAACCTATTATCGTATATGATCCAAAATCTAAAGGGGCAGACGTATATACTAAACTAGCTAAAGAAGTGATTAAAGCTTCAAAAGATAAATAAATAGTTCAATAGATACCTAATTGTTTAGTTAAATAGCTGAAATGACTAGACTAATATCTTGGCTAGTAAATAAATGAGTGCTACAAATTGATATATAATCGCATATATAAGGTGAGAGAGGTTAGTTATGCCTAGAGACATAAAAAGTAAGAAAAGTAAATCATCCGGCTTGGGGAAGGGCCTTGGAAATTTAATGAAGGTAGATACGGTAGAGTCTGTATTACCTGAAAAGGAGATTCATGAACTACCAATCTCCGAGTTAGTTCCTAATGCAGATCAACCTCGTAAAAGTTTTGATGAAGATAGTTTAGCAACATTAGCTGAATCTATTAAGAATCTTGGTATTTTTCAACCAATTGTAGTACGTAAACAAAAGAATAAATATCAAATCGTAGCTGGTGAACGTCGTTACCGTGCTGCTATTATTGCAGGTTTAGAGACAGTACCAGTTATTGTAAAGAAATATAATACAGAAGAAATGACAGAGGTAGCTCTTGTTGAAAATCTACAACGTGAAGGGTTAGATCCAATTGAAGAAGCTTTGGCATACCAAGGTCTAATGGATACGTATAAACAAACGCAAGAAATGATTTCTGCTCGTTTAGGTCGCAGTCGTTCTTATATTGCGAATATGGTTCGTTTGTTAAAATTATGTGATTCAGTACAAAAAGACCTAATTGAAGGGGATTTAACAGTAGGTCAAGCCCGTCCATTGTTGGCTCTTCGTAGTGCTGCACAACAAATAGAAGCTGCCGAACGAATTAAAGAGGGCGAATTAAGTGCACGTCAAGCAGAGGCTCTTGTGAAGTCTATGCAAAATAAAACTCCTAAGACAAAGGCCGCTAAGCCCCAAAGTACTGCAGAGGTACGTGCTCTTATGGACCGTTTAAAACTAAGTTTAGGCTCTCCTGTAAATATTAAATTCCGTGCTGGTAAAAAGGTTCAAGGTAAGATTGAAATTGCCTTCTCTTCTGAAGCAGAATTAGAACGTCTCATTGCATATATGGATGGTCAAGATCATACTGATGATACTGAAACTGTAGAATTTAGAGTATAATTTGTTAGCAATAGCAATAGCAATAGCAATAGCAATAGCAATAGCAATAGCAATAGCAATAGCAATAGATAATCTTTTACTTCTTATTACTATATAATTACTATATATAGTGGATTTTTAATTAAATAACATAATTGGTATACTAAATTTGGAATGAATTATGTGAATTTAGTAATGACAAATAGATAACAATTCTGTATAATATAAATACAATTTACAATCCACGGTGAAAGCGTAGTCTACGGACTGCGCTTTTACTGTATATAAGGTATTTTATTGAGTTATAATAATATTGTAAGATAACTTAGAGATCATAATACATGTTGTAAGATGATTAACTATATTTTGTAAGAAATACAAATGTTAAGTAACAAGGATAGACTATGGAACAAACACCTAAAGCAAACCGCGTACATATAGGCTTTTTTGGTCGTTGTAACGCTGGTAAGTCTACATTGATTAATATGTTAACAGATCAATCTGTATCCCTTGTATCTGAGGTGGCAGGAACAACGACAGATCCAGTGAGCAAATCCATGGAGATTTTGCCATTAGGTCCTGTAGTGATTACCGATACAGCTGGTATAGACGATACAACTGAATTAGGTACATTGCGGATGGAGAAAACAGAAGAGGTTGTGAAAAAGATTAATCTCGCTGTTTATGTGCTTCGTACCGATGAAGAACCAACTACTGATGATATGCATTGGTTAGGCCTATTAAAACAAAATAATGTGCCTATTGCATTATTTATAAATGAAATCAATGCAGAAATTGATAAAGAAAATAATAAAGAAAAGAACATAGAAAATAAAATAGATGCATCTACTTATGTAGAAACTCATAAGGGATTATCTGATTTAGCTACCGTGATTGGCTCTGCTGATTTTACATCTAAAGTTAAACGTTTAGAATTACTTGATCTCTTGGGTGGGTTAACACCACTTGATGTGGAAGGGGATCAAACTCTATTACAGGGCCTAGTAGAAGAAGGGGATACCATAATTCTTGTATGTCCTATCGACAGTGCAGCACCAAAGGGCCGCCTTATTTTGCCACAAGTACAAACTATTCGTGAAATATTGGATTATAAAGGCTTAGCGTTAGTATGTCAAACTGAAGAATTACCTGCTATGATTAACTCTCTTAAATATCCACCCAAGATGGTTATCTGTGACTCGCAAGCTTTTGATCGCGTTGATGAATTGACACCTGATACAATTCCGCTGACATCATTCTCTATTTTGATGGCCCGATTTAAGGGCAAATTACAAGACTTAGTAGCTGGTGTAGAAGCGATTAAGACTTTAAAACCAGGCTCTAAGGTGCTTATCAGTGAAGGTTGTACACATCGCCGTCAATGTGATGATATTGGTACTGTAAAGATTCCTAATCTTCTTAAGAAGCAAGGTCATACAGATTTACAGCTAGAATTTACTAGTGGGGGCGCCTTCCCAAAAGATGTATCCCAGTATGATTTAATCATTCATTGTGGTGCTTGTATGCTCACACGCCGCGAGGTGTTACGACGCATTGAATGTGCCGTTGTACAAGGCACACCAATCGTAAATTACGGTGTACTCATAGCGGCTCTACATGGTATACTAGAACGAGCGATAAGCCCATTTATTGACGAAATAAAAGGGTAGGTATAATTAATCTATCATTACATATATTAAATTAAATTGTATGCAGTCATTTAACTTTCACAATATGAATGGTATAATTAAGTGTTGGAGTTTGAATGATTGTATAGGAAGGAATATACATGTTCGAATCGATTCAACCGTGGATTGGCATGGCGACCATCGTCCTTGTAATAGCATTGTTAGTGTATTGTGTAATCTTGCACATTCGCTTAGGGAGCCTTAAAAAGAAATATGATTTCTTTATGCAAGGGGACAATGGTGCGAGCCTAGAACGTAAATTATCTGTAGAGGTTAGCGAAATTCGCGATGCTGCTAAGGGTCTTGAGACTATGATGACCGAACAAGCGGCGATCCGCAATATTCAAAGCAATACGATACAAAAAATTGGCTTTGTTAAATATAATGCCTTTGAAAATATCGGTAATGATTTGTCTTTTGCGCTTACATTGCTTGATGGCAACAATAACGGTATCTGTATCTCCAGTATTTACGGTCGTAGCGAATCCCGTATTTTTAGTAAACCTATTGTGAAAGGTAAAAGTCTCGTAAGTCTTTCACAAGAAGAATTAGAGAGTTTGAACGAAGCGTTGGGCGAGCGCACCAATGAGGAAGCGTTAACGAGCGCCATCGTTTCTAAATAAGGAAGGTTTGTATTGAAAGTACCGGCATTTATTTCAAACAAAGTTGAAAGAAATGGTGACAACTGCATATTGACATTAACAACCAAGCAAGCGAAGATAGCAGCTATTGTAAGCTCTATCATAATTATCGCCGCATTGGTTCTCGGCATTTGGGGCATCGTGCGCCAAGCTGAGGTGGTGCAATTACGTCAACAGACACAATTGCAATCTGAACAGCTGAAATTGTTACAACAAAAGACAGATGTTTTAGATAAGAAAATTCAAAATTTAAATCAAATTAGCGAAGAAAACAAGCAAATGCTGAAGGGCGCTGAATCTGGCACACCATCTCAAGGTGGCGGGGACGGTAGCGACCCAAAGCAGCCAGCCGCTGATGAAAGCGAAGTAAAGACGCTAACAGCGGCACAACTATCAGCTCGTCTGTCCAAAATGGACAAGGACGCACAAAAATTGCTAGTTAGCTTCTATACAATGCGTAATATCCTTCGTGATGGTGGGGCGCAAGACCTTATGGCTATGCAATCTATTAACTTCTCTGCTGGCTCTGGTGGTGTTACGAATAATACTACACCAAGTATCTGGCCGAGCAAGGGCGTTATTACCTCTCCATTTGGTAGCCGTGTGGACCCTGTAACGGGCGCTATCGGTGCATTCCACGAAGGGGTAGATATTGCGGATGACTATGGTACACAAGTTGTAGCTACTGCTGCGGGCGTTGTAACCTTTGCAGGTTATACAGAAGGCGGTTACGGCAATCTTGTTGAAATCGACCATGGCAATGGCTTCGTAACACGTTATGGCCATAATAGTGCTGTATTGGTAACTGTAGGTATGAGCGTAAAACAAGGTCAAACCATTGCCTTGATGGGCAGTACTGGTAAAAGTACAGGTGCTCACGTTCACTACGAGGTACGCCTCAATGGATCTCCTACAGACCCTATGATCTTCTTACCAATTAGTAACTAAAATAAAACATAATTCATAGGATAAAGAACTTGTTATGCGTGCAAATGCACTAATAACAAGTTCTTTTTCTTTATTTTTGCATATATATATTGTAAAATAAAAGTATATGAACGGAGGTATATCTATGAAGGCCTATGTACAAGTTTATACCGGCGAAGGCAAGGGCAAAACGACCGCTGCTATCGGTCTAGCTATCCGTGCCATCGGTGCTGGCAAGAAAGTCCTCTTTTTGCAATTTATGAAATCTAAAGTATATAGTGAACATACTATTTTACCTACCTTACAGAATTTAACCTTAGAAACCGTAGGCAAGCCATTCTTTATCATCAAAGAAGGGATGAAAAGTAAGGATGAACTCGCTAAATGGGGCGATGAAGTCGTTGTCTTTGAATCTGGTAATCCGCCAAAAGATTATGTAGCACTCATCGAAAAAGGCTACGAACGCGCACTGGCTGCTATTAGCAGTGGAGAGTACGATCTTGTCGTTCTTGATGAATATAACATGGCGCTCTTCTTTGAACTCATTACATGGGATAAAACAAAGGCTTTGCTTGATGCTCGTCATCCAGAAACGGAACTCGTATTCACGGGCCGTGGGGCTCCTCAAGAATTAATCAACGAGGCAGACCTTGTAACGGAAATGAAAGAGGTTAAACATTACTACCTTCAAGGCGTAATGGCTCGAAAAGGTATTGAAAACTAATCATAGGTACACCTAAGGAGGTGATGTGGTTGAGTACAGTGGCTATTGTGGCTCTCGTTATTGTGGCCATCATTGCAGCACTCATCTTAATTATCCTACTGACACCAATCACATATAGTATCGAAGTTGACGGACGCTCGCCATATCGAGGCGAGGTGCGTGTCAAATGGCTGTGGCGTGTATTTTCACTGCATCTAGCGTATTTGCAGGACAAACCATTTTTTAAGGAATTATATATTTTGGGCATGCTCAAGATTGGTCCTGTGAAAGACTATGAAGAATGGCTTGAAAATCGTGTAGACGAAGAATACCAAAAAGTTGTGGATGAAGACGATGATATGTCACAAGCTGAAGCCTTTGCTAAGGCGATGCAAGGGGGCGGACAAGGTCCTTCTGCAAGCTCTAGTGGCACTAGCTTTGAAGATTTGAAGAGCTCTCAACGTTCTAACGCTACCTTTGGTGATGAAGAATCACCAGGGGCTGGTAGATCTGAAAATCCAAATGAACGCATTGAACGTCCTGAACAAACTTCTAAGGATATGGATGCACAGGCTCGAGCTGATCGGTATGACTCCATTCAGCAAGATCCAACAGCCCATATTAAAAGCGATGACGAAACAGTGAGCCGTGTTACTTTCAACAGTGACGGTTCTATCAAGGAAAAGGTATTTACGAAGGTGAAAGACCTCAAAACGACGGTTAAACATCGTTTTGAAAAACCAGATCCAAACGATCCGGTGGCATCATTTAAATCTAAAATTCCTACATTCTGGTTCATGAAACATGTACAAAATACAGAATTGTGGCACCAGCTATTCCTTGTTTCGAAGCGATGCTATGATCACTCTAAACCACGCGATGTGGCCATAGAAGGTCGATTTGGTATCGGTGACCCATATCGTATGGGGATTATCGCATCTATGCTGTACAGTATTTGGCCTGAGCAAGCTGAGAACATCGAGCTCGATTATGTAAATTGGGCCGGTGAAGGTAGTGGTCATATTAAAGGGCGCATCATTTTAGCGGTCATGGCTTGGCATGGTACAAGATTCTTGTTATCTAAACCAATGCGTTCCCTATTGGGTGAAAGCGCTCGCGTCTTCTGGATTAAACGGAAGGAAGCTAAGCAGTTAGAAAAGCTGAAAGCCGAACAAGGTCAAACAGCGTAAGGATATATTAAGTCAACTAAGTAAATGAGCTGTATTAAGACAATATATAAGGTCTACAAATAATGTATATGTCATATAGAAGTAAATACATAGTATAAAAACCTAAGTATTGAACGTACAGCAATGATACTTTCACAAAAAGCGGAGGTACTGTGATGGAAAACAGTAATGTAAAAGAGAATTTGGAAGTCCTATTCGAGAAATTCAAAAATATGATTAAGGTGGAAACTGTAGTAGGCGAAGCTGTGCAAATCGGTGATACTACACTTGTTCCATTCGTAGACGTAACATTTGGTTTTGGTACTGGTACAAACCACAACACTGCTAACAAAAACCACGAATGTGGCGGCGGTGGCGGCGGTGCCAAAATGGAACCAAGCGCTATCCTCGTTATTAAAGGCGAACGCATTGAGTTGTTCAACATTAAAGGCAACCCTTATAGCAGCAGCTTCGATCGTCTTATCGGTTTGGTGCCTGACCTCGTGTCCAAATTGAAATCCGATAAATACATTTATTTGAACGATGAACAATAATTCGACGTCGAATTATAAATAATAGGTGAAAGCCGTAATACCCACATGTGTGCTCTGAATATGTCCGTAGCGACTGTAATTTTAGCTTCAGGGTATGCTTGTGGGTATTATTTTAACTTTTATAGACTTTCATAAGCATTTCATAGGGCTTTATTATCCTATGTAACAGAGTCTTGTGAAAGTTAGCGAGATTTGTTATAGTAAAAATAGTACACTATTGGATTGTATAGTGACACTTTTAATCGAGGAGGATTTCAGATGAAATTATCTAAAAAATTGACTACCCTAGCTATCGTTGGTGCTATGTCTGCTACTGCTGCAGTAGCAAGTGCTGCTAACATTGGCTTAGTAAATATGAGCCAAGTAGTAAATAGCTACCCTGGCTATGGTGCATTAGATATGAAAATGCAACAAGTAGACGCTCAATACCGTCCACAAATTGAGAAAAAAGTACAAGAAATTGAAAAAATTCAAGATCAAACTCAAGCAGAAGCTGAATTCAATAAATCCGTAGCTCCATTGCTTCAAAAAGAAAACGATGAAATCAACAAAATTGCTCAACCTATGATGCAAGCAATTCACAATGCAGTTGAAACTATTCGTGTTGAGAAAAAAATGGATGTAGTATTGGATGATCCATACACAATTCGTGCAGCTGACGCTAACAGCAAAATCGAAAACATTACTAACGAAGTAATTAGCCGTCTTAAAAAATAATACGACTAAACATGACCCCTTATCTAATCTCGGATAAGGGGTTTTTGATTTAAAGGACTTTTATAGTAAGATAGAGAAATATATTAACAGAAGTAGTCTGTATAGAGATAACATATGGTAAGCATTATATAGGAGTTTTCTTTAAAATAGATTAGCTTATTTCAACTAAGGAGTGAGATCTAATGAAAGATTTTAAAGCATTAGCCTCAGAGCGGTATTCAGTTCGCAAATTTGATACGAAGCCTGTTGAGCAAGAGAAATTAGATATCTTGTTAGAGGCAGCGAGATTAGCACCTACGGCTCATAATTATCAGCCACAACGCTTACTCGTGTTGAATACGACAGATAGTCTTAATAAACTAAAAGATTGCACGAATGGTCATTTCAATGCACCGTTGGCAATCATTGTTTGTTATGATAATACAGTGAGTTGGAAACGAGAATACGATGATGCGGATATGGGGGTAGTAGACGCTAGTATTGTAGGCTCTCATCTCATGTTTACTGTAGCGGATATAGGTTTAGGAACAACTTGGATTGCTCATTTTGATCCCCGTAAAGTACGAGCAGCCTATGCTTTGCCTGATAACATCATACCTGTAGCGATATTCCCAATCGGTTATCCTCATTCCGATTGCGTACCGGCACCGGGCCATACAAAACGCTTTGATGTAAGTGATCTAACTATATATAATTCCTTTTAATTTCTTCAAAATGTAAGCTCTATAAAATGTAAGCACTATAGAATTTAAGTAATACAAAAAAGGCGGTTAATCAAGTACGATTAACCGCCTTTTCTAATAGTGTTTGTAGGTTCTTTTAGTATTTATTCTGGTTTGTGAATAAGGTTTACTACGAATTCGCTGTCTTCTACAAGTGTAGCTTGAATGTAGTTGTCACCGTTAAATTCTAATACTTGGCCTGGTATAAGTACATGTTCTTCTGTTTCGTTAAGGAATACTTGTACTTTACCTTTTACTACTGTAAAAATAACATTTGCTTCTGGGTGGTTATGTTTTTCCACCTTTTCACCGGCTTTGCCGCCTTTTTTTACGATTACATAGTTAGGACCTTGGAATAATAAACCTAATTCTTGATTAACTGTGCCTGCCATAATAGACCTCCTAATTCTAGCTTTTTATATTCTGAAAGCTAACGCTATCACTTAATTAAATTAACTTGTGTAATTACCTTATGTTTATATTATAAATGATATTGCTTATCAATGCTGTGCCTATAGCTACAGTTTTGTAAAAATATATAGAAAATTTCAGACATGAAAAAACGAACGTAAATTACGCTCGTTTTTAGTACATATATCTGAGATTAGGTAGCCCTTTAAGTAATCAGATAGTCATTGATTATTTTTTACGAATAGAATATAAACGTGTGCCGTTTTCTTCAGTCGTTACAAGTTCAAATGCTGGATCAATAGCTTTTACAAAAGCTTCGAACCATGTTTGGTAAGCTACAGCCATGAATTTAGGGTCAACGCCCGCTGTACGCCAATAGCCTACTTGTAATCTATGGTCACCAACCCATGTGAACTCATCTGGGCTTTCAGAAACCACTTGGTCACCGCCATCGCAAGGCATGCCATTTACGTAGAAGTTTTGCAACGCATTGTAAATCGCTGGAGCAGTGTGTTCTTCAAGGTTGTCTTGAGCCACAACGCCACATGCTTGGCCTTGTACTGCAAACGCATCGAGAATAGCTGTTACTACATGTACGGCTTCGTCGCCGGAGTTAGTGTCAAGCAAATCTCTGATGAAAGCTGCTTCGCGAACGGATGCGATGTTGATTTGGTTAGCCAACCAACCATGGATATTGCCGTGGTCGATGATGTTTTCCAGTGGAATGCTTGGATTGATTGGTTCGCCGTATGTATCTACGGAGATAGAGTGCAATTCCTCTGCCAAATCATCAACAACTTTAGTTGTTTTTTCTAAAATCAAGTTTTCACGCTCAACGAGCAATTGGATTTTACGATATAACCAGTAATGGATGTGACCTAAGAATGCGGACATATTAAGCTCCTTTTCGTGCTGTTTCTAATTTTTGAACTAAATCGTATACATTAACACCGTGAATTTCTGCGGCTTGCCATAATGGCTCAGCTGTAGAAGATGGGCAACCAAGGCAACCCATACCGATGCTTTGTAACACAGGCACGACATTTGGATATGTATCTACGATATCGCGAATGATTGTGTCTGGTGTAATAGGGGCACCTGCTTCGAGGCGTGGTGCTTCTGGTTCAGGGTCATTGCCATGACCAGGTAAGAACACAGCTGGTTCATCGGATTTGCTTTCAGCTGGAGCACCTTCAAGGTCGCCCAATACAGCTGCTTTGAAAGCCTCTAAACCAATGCGGTCGATGAATTCGCCCATGCGCTCGATTTGTGCGTTTTCTTTATAGTATGCAATGATACGATCTACTAATGCAAGAGCTTCTTTTTCAGTTGCTACCTCTGCGATGAGGTCGCCAATGCGTGGATGAGCACCGCCGCTACCGCCAGCGTAAACATTCCAGCCCTCTACCGTACCGATAATACCAACATCTTTCATGCGGCTTTCAGTACAAGAGTTAATACAACCGGCCACGCCGATTTTCATTTTGCTTGGCATTTCTTGAGATAAATATTTGCGTTCAAGTTGCATACCTAGATGTACGCTGTCTTGTTTAGCACGTTTACAGAATGTAGTGCCTGGGCAGATTTTTACGCTACGCACACGGTTAGAAACCATATACGCTGGCTCCATGCCGAGCATTTCCCAAGCTTTATCTACGTCTTCTGCTTTCAAATTCGTAATCATAATGCGTTGGCTGCCAGTCAATTTAAGAACGGCACCGAACTCATTGGCTACGTCGATATATTTTTGTAATTGTTCTGGTTGAATGAAACCTGCAGGAATGCGAGGTGTAATTGCATAACGGCGTTGACCGTTTTTAATGCGTTGTAAATTTGCTGCAATTTGTGCCATGTTAGATCCTTTCTCGAGCCCTCTCTGCGGAGAATAGTGGCTAAAACTACTTAGTTAATCTATATGATTCTTTGTATATAATCTTTACACGCCATTGGGTTTTGTGAAAGCTTCGCACGTATACGAACAGCGTGATGAGATCAACTAGGCGATGCCTCATCAAAACCCGGCGTAACGATCAGTACGGGTATTAAATACTGACCTGATGTTCCTAGTATAAACTATTTTAACACGTAATAATGTAACCTAAGCTACAAAAATGAAAAATTTCAATATTAATTATTAATAGCATAAATGATTTTTGATACTACATAGTGTTATTAAATTTACCCAATTGGTAAATCATTTATTTACATTTGTGTTTGAAGAGGTATAATAGAATTAACCTACTAGGTAAATTATTATAAATGGCCATTTATATTGTATCAACCATTCACTATGATTTGAGAGAGTCGGTGACATATTGGATATACGATATAAGAATAATAAGTTAGAAACAGTTTGCACAGATGCGGATATTGCCAGACGCGCATACGGACGTGAGATGGCACGTAAAATTCATTTAAGAATTGATCAACTTCGTTTTGCTACATCTATTCAGGATTTGATTTTAAATGGTGTAGGTCGGTGTCATAAGTTGGTTGGAGATCGCAAAACTCAATATGCTATGGATTTAGTACATCCTTATAGACTTATTTTTATACATGTTGATGGAACGTTTCACGTAGTGGAGATTCAAGAAATTATTGATTATCATTAGTATAGGAGATATACATATGAAGATATATGAGAGTAAAACTTTTATTGCTATACCGCCTGGAATGACAATAAAAGAGGTTTTAGAAGATAGACATATGTCGCAAAAAGAATTAGCTACACGAATGGACATGAGTGAGAAACACATTAGTAAGCTCATTAATGGAGAGGTACCACTAACGCAGGATGTGGCAATGCGTCTTGAACGGGTATTTGGTGTAGAGGCAAGTTTTTGGAATGGATTAGAAGCTAATTACAGAGAAAAGATATTAAAAGTAGAGTATGAGAATTCTATTGATGAAGAAATCAACTTTGCTAAACCTTTTGGTTATGCCAAACTTGCTCGGTTAGGTATCGTTCCAGAAACAAAAAAGGTAGCTGAGCAGGTTAATAATCTACAAAAGTTTTTTGAGGTAGCTTCTTTAAAACATGTAGCTAATGAAATGGTTATGCCCTTGGTATATGAAAATATTAAGGATATGGAGCCTGATAAAAAGAGTGCGATTTATACATTGGTACAAATCACGAAAGGGAGGGCACGCTTTGTAGAAGTAAATCCCTACGATGCAGAGTTACTAGAAAAATTTATACCAAAAATTAAGGACCTTTCTAGTGAACCTTTAATTGCTGTGAAAGAGCCGCTCAAGGATATGTTAGCAGCATGTGGTGTGATTATTGTGTATTTGCCAATTATTGATAACATAACCTCCACATGTATTACCTATTCCAAAGGAAACTCCATTGTTCTTGGTATACCAACGGAAGATTCTGATGCTTTTTGGACATTATTGGGTGAGGCGCTACATAACTTGTTAGAACGAGATTGTCCACGTAGTAATCGCAAATACCGTAATAATGACCCTGTAACTGTGGTAAATTATTAATTCATTTTGTGAATAGTTAAGGTGTTACTTCCTAGGCCTTTTTAGGTGTTACTTCTTAGGATTTTCTTAGGTCTTTCATCATGCAAGTTATAAGGACTTTAAAACTACAATCAGTAAGGACTTTCAAAGTACAATCCGTAAGACTCTCATCCTGTAACAAAATAGCGTATAATAGAAACATAGAATATTCTTGATATAGGAGTACCAATGAAAGTCCTTTACGATACAATTTTAAAAGCAAAATATACAGGTCGTCCGAATCGTTTTGTGGTGACCTTAGATTTAAATGGTGAAAGCGTGCTGGCTCATTTACCAAATCCTGGTCGCATGTGGGAGCTCTTGTTTACGGGTGTAACGATGTATATCGTGCCTCACGATAAGCCTGATGCAAAGACAAAATACCGCGTGGTAGGCATCGAGCGCGATGGCGTAGTGATTATGCTCGATACAAACTACAGCAATGATGTAGCACAGCATTTGATCGAAAATAAACTCATTCCTGGCTGGGAGGAGTGGCGTGTTGTACGGCGGGAGTATACGGTTAAACTACATGGCACATCATCGCGGTTTGACTTGCTCCTCACCAATGATAAAGGCGAGGAGTTCTTGCTAGAGGTTAAGTCTTGTACGCTATTCTCCAAAACTGGCGCCATGTTCCCTGATGCTATTACAGAGCGAGGGCGCAAGCATTTATTACATTTGAAAGAATTGCAAAACGAAGGTTACCACACAGGTGTTTTATTCCTCGTACAATGGGATAGGGCGCAGTGGTTCTTGCCAGACTACCATACAGATTTGGAGTTCGCTAAAACCTTTAAAGAGGTAGCTCCTTCTTTAGACTGGAAAGCCGTTGCTGTGGCGTGGGATGAGACTTTCACCATGCCTACTGTAACCCATGAATGTTCTTACCCGAATAGCATTCTCGACACAGAGGCTCACGATAGCGGCGTGTACGTGATGGTTATGCATCTGGACCACGATTTAGACCTTGAGGTCGGTTCTAAAGGGTTGATGCATTTCAAGGCGGGGTACTATATGTACGTAGGCTCTGCGAAGGCGAATTTAACGAAACGCATTGAGCGCCATAAACGAAAACGGAAGAAAATGCACTGGCATTTAGATTACTTCCGCGGTCACTGCGAAATGATAGCAGGCCTGCCGATTCGCACTAGCCTAGATGATGCGGAATGTGCTCTCGCTGATGCGGTCCGCGGCGTTGCCGAATGGGACGTGCCGAAATTTGGATCCTCTGATTGCGACTGTAAAAGCCACCTATTTGGGATGACGGAAAATCCGATACATGATAAGGAATTTATGGATGTAATAGAAGACTTCCGAATGAATACATTGGATGCGCTAGTTAAGTGATTATTGTTAATGGGGAATAACCGAAAATAGTATGGATGGGGCCCGAACACAAATCTGCGAGATTGTTAAAAAAGGGATTCCCTTATCTCTTCGCTCCATAGTGACCTAAGTCGCTCATCAATAAGGGAATCCCTTTTTTATAACCTTATATGTGAATCCGTCCCATCCATACCTATGTTTTCTATTAACTAGTTGCTTCACCTATTAACAACAAATGCACTTTTACCTCGCATGGGGCAGGGCCCCTAATTGGGAGAAGCGGATAAAACAAAAGCTAAGTATTTGATTTCATTTAGATTTATGGCAAAAAATGACTGGAAAGAAACCATGCTAACAGGGATTGGTAGTAATGGTAATGATACTTCAGGTGTGGAACGAGACTTTGTTAAGGTCTTGGACGATATGATATATCATGCAGCTCATTAAATAATAAGCAGGAATAGCTTATAAGTATGAAATAAAATGAGATATAAATATAGAGGGGGATTATATGACATCCTTAGAAAATGCGATTACAGGAAATGTGATTGTATATCAAGCAGAGAATGAATCTGTTTCTACGAATGTTCTATTCAAAGATGAAACATTTTGGATGACACAAAAAGATATATCAAAACTATTTGATGTTAATCCACAGGCTATATCCAAGCATTTAAATAATATTTATTCTGACGGCGAATTAGAAAAGCTAGGAACTTGTTCCAAAATGGAACAAGTTCAAATAGAAGGAACTCGTACTGTTAAACGGGTAATAGATTTTTATAATCTTGATGCTATCATTGCCGTAGGATATCGAGTAAATAGTAAAAAGGCAACACAATTTCGAATTTGGGCGACAAGAGTTTTACGGGAATATATTATCAAAGGTTTTGCTCTTGATGATGTTATGCTAAAGAATGGACGTTCATTTGGACAAGATTATTTTAAAGAATTGCTACGAAGAGTCCGCTCAATTCGTGCTAGTGAACGACGGATATATCAACAAGTGACAGATATATTTGCTGTGTGTGCAATCGATTATGATGCACAATCACCTATTACTAGAGAATTTTTTGGAACGATACAGAATAAGTTTCATTATGCTATTACAGGTCAAACTGCTGCAGAGATCATTCATAGTCACGCAGATGCTAAAAAAGATCATATGGGATTGACTACGTGGGAATCTGGACCGGAAGGGCGGATTTATAAGAAGGATGTAATCGTAGCAAAAAATTATTTATCTGTTGAAGAGATTGAACAACTTGAGCGAATGGTATCTTCATTTTTTGATTATATAGAACGTATTATTGAACGACGTGAAACATTTACTATGAAAGCTTTTATTGAAAGTGTAGATAAGTTTTTAGACTTTAATGAGTATCAAATTCTAACAAACAAAGGACTTATTTCTATGACACAAGCACAGAAGAAAGCTGTTAGTGAATATAAAACGTTTAATACACAACAGAAAGTAATTTCTGATTTTGATAAGTTTGTGAAAGAATATAGTTAATAATAAAGGGTTTATAGCCTTTAGCCCCTAAAAATGCTATAATATTATGATGTATTATAATCAGTGTTAGTAAAATGAGGTGAGATTGTGGCAGACCAACAATGGTCCCACGGGAATATTCATCCCGTTCAGATTGATAAAGAAATGAAGAACGCTTATATCGATTATGCGATGTCCGTAATCGTAATGCGTGCTCTTCCAGATGTGCGCGATGGCTTGAAACCAGTACATCGTCGTATTTTGTACGCGATGCACGAAACAGGCATGACGCCAAATAAACCATACAAGAAATCCGCTCGTATCGTCGGTGACGTACTTGGTAAGTATCATCCACATGGTGATAGCTCTGTTTACGACGCAACGGTTCGTTTAGCGCAGGATTTCAATACGCGCTACCTCTTGGTAGACGGCCACGGTAACTTTGGTTCCATCGACGGCGATAGTGCCGCTGCGATGCGTTATACCGAAGTACGTATGGCAAAAATTACTCAAGAAATGCTCGCTGATATCGACAAGGAAACTGTTGATTTCATGCCGAACTATGATGAAAGCTTGCAAGAACCTACCGTATTGCCAGCGAAGATCCCAAATCTTCTCATCAATGGTTCCAGCGGTATCGCCGTAGGGATGGCGACAAATATTCCGCCGCACAACCTTAACGAGGTATGTAATGGCCTTACTATGCTCATCGATAATCCAGATGTAACTGTGGACGAATTGATGACGCAAATCAAAGGTCCAGACTTCCCGACTGGGGCGCTCATTTTGGGCCGGGAAGGCATTAAGAAAGCATACTCCACAGGTCGTGGCAGCGTAAAAATGCGCGCTCGTGCTACCATTGAAGAAATGGCGAAGGGTAAGCATAAAATCGTAGTGACTGAGATCCCATACCAAGTTAACAAGGCTCGCGTTATCGAAACGATTGCGAACTTGAGCCGCGACAAGGTTATTGATGGCATCACAGCACTTCGCGACGAATCTGACCGTCAAGGTATGCGCATCGTTATCGAATTGCGCGCTGACGTGCAACCAGATATCGTTCTTAACAAATTATATAAACACACTCAACTTCAAGAATCTTTCGGCGTGATTATGTTGGCCCTCGTAGATGGTCATCCTCGCGTATTGAATTTGAAAGAAGTATTGGGTTACTACTTAGATCATCGTCTCAATGTAATCGTACGCCGTACTCAATTCGAGCTTAACAAAGCTGAAGCGCGTGCACACATCTTGGAAGGCTTGTTGATTGCCCTCGACCACATCGATGAAGTTATCGCTACGATCCGCAGTTCTCAAACTGACGAAATCGCACGTAACGCATTGATGCAAAAATTCGGGCTTTCAGAAAAACAAGCAGTAGCCATCCTCGACATGCGTTTACGTCGTTTAACAGGCTTGGAACGCGAGAAAATCGAAGAGGAATACAAGGAATTGTTGGCATTGATCGAAGATTTGAAAGCTATCTTGGCTAGCGAAGCACGTCAACGTCAAATCATCAAAGACGAACTGGAAGATATGAAGAAGAAATACGGCGACCCTCGTCGTTCTGAAATCACAATCGATACGTCCGACCTTGATGTAGAAGACCTCATCGCTGACGAAGAGATGGTTATTACCTTGACTAAACAAGGTTACATCAAACGCATGAACGCGAACGTATATCGCAACCAACATAAAGGTGGCGCTGGCGTTATCGGCATGAAGACGAAGGAAGACGACTATGTAACGCAAATTATGCATGTTCGCACGCATAATACATTATTGTTCTTCACGTCCACAGGTCGTACATACCGCCTCAAAGCATACGAAGTGCCAGAAGCAGGTTCTCGCAACTCTCGCGGTACTGCCATGGTTAACGTATTGCCACTAGCTGTAGGCGAATCCGTTACGACTATGATCGACCTTGAACGTGTTCAAGAAGATGTAAACTTATTCATGGTAACTGAGTTTGGCGTTGTTAAACGTACAGCTATCGAAGAATACCGCAACATCCGTCGTTCTGGTCTCAACGCTATCAACCTCGACGAAGGGGATCACTTGATTTCCGTCAACGTAACGACTGGTAACCAAGATATCTTGATTGGTACTAAATTGGGTATCGCTATTCGCTTCAGTGAAAGCGATGTACGCCTTATGAAACGTGCGGCTCACGGTGTACGCGGCATTAAACTCAATGCAGGCGACGTAGTGGTAGGCGCTGGTGTTATTAATGCTGATGAAAGCGAAGCACAAGTGTTTACTATCTCCGAAGAAGGTTTCGGTAAACGCAATGATGCGGAAGCTTATACATTGCAAAAACGCGGTGGTAAAGGCTCTAAGAACTTCAAGATTACGAACAAAACAGGGGACGTAGTATCCGTAGAGGTTGTTCATAACGATGACGAAATCATGCTTATCTCTGAACAAGGTAAGATTATTCGCTTCAACATGAATGATATTGCTGTTAAAAAAGGCAAAGCTATTTCTGGTGTGAAAACACAAAACCTCGACGAAGGTGATAAAGTAGCTAGCATTGCTGTTATTCCAGGTTCTGAAATCGAAGAAGATGTAACTGAAGAATAATTTGTATTAATACTATATGTAAGAAACTATGGGCGGCCATCTTAGATGGTCGTCTCTAGCGTTAAGGAGTTAGAAATGAAAAAATGGTTAGCTGCTATGTTTGCAGCAGGGGTTTTCTTTGTAGGTGGCTTTGGCCAAGCGAGTGCCGCTGATTGGTATTATATCGATGCTGATGCTGACGATGCAGCATGGTTTATCGATAACTCTTCTGTATATAAAACAGATGATGCGGCAACAGTACTTGTTAAAATTAACAATGTAGAAGGCTTCACATACATCTACACAGTACGCATCGATCGTAAAGAAAAAACATGGACAGAACTTGATACAACAGTATACAGTGCTGCAGGTGTAGCATTGTTGTCCAGTAAAGAAGCACAAAAACCTACGAAAATTGAAGAAGATACCATGGGCGCGGAAGTTATGCAGGCCCTATGGGGTAAATAATCCAACAATTTAATAGAAGCTGATATTCGCTCTGTCTATTTAGATATTCAGAACGTATAAGTAGCCCCGAACTATCCTGAAAGCCTCCATAGTGAACTAAGTCGTTTTCAGAATAGTTCGGGGCTTTCTATTTTCGTACCAATCTTACAGAGCGAATACCAGCCTTCAAATCTATTGGATTATTTAAAGCCCATAGGGGCTTCGCTAGACGTTCCTTAGGGGTTCTATATAATTTATGCATTTAATAGTGTTTTTATTAGTAATATGCAATTATGGTGTTATAATGAAGGCGTAGGGAATTTATGTATGTAGATTGCATAGTTATTTAATTTTATAGTCAGGAGAGACTAGTTATGAAAAAATTATTTGCTTGTCTAGCTGTAGCAGGTTTGTTATTTAGTGCTGGTGTGGGTGTGTCTCATGCTGAAAGTTGGTATACACTAGAAACGGACCAAGCTGGCCGCACTGGTTACATCGATAATGATTCTGTTAATAAAAATGATGCTCAAGCTACATTGCGTTTAAAGATTGTAGATCCAAATGGAGATCACTCCATTTATACAATGACATTCAATCGCGCTGATAAAACAGTGCAGCTTATTGATGTTACAACATATAATCCACAAGGCTACATGATTGGCTCTGAAACATTGGCGAATACAAAAATACAAATACAAGAAGGAAGTAATCTAGATCACGTGTATCACTTGATTTGGTAAATTGTCTTTCATAAAATATTTAGTTTCATCGAATATACTAGATTTCGTATTCTTGTATTTAAATCGAGAGGTAAACATATGAAAAAAACATTAGCAGCTGTTTTGGCAGCAGGCGCTTTATTGATTGGTGGTATCGGTAGTGTTGATGCAGCAAATTGGTATACTGTTGGTACTGATAGCAATGGCATCACTTGGTCCATCGATAACGATTCTGTTAAAAAAGATGATAAAAAAGCTGTTTTGGACATCAAAGCTATGGATTACGAAGGTTACCATTACATCGTAACTGAAGAGTTCAATCACAAAAAACGTGAAGTAAAAGACCTTAAGGTTACTCTTTACAATCCAAAAGGCGAAGTAGTAAAACAAGAACAACCTAACAAATCTACTCGTAAGGTTGAACAAGGTACTCCTGCATACGCTGTATACACACTTATCTGGGGTGACAAATAATCTGATCCTCCGAGGGTTATGATTTTTAGTGAAAGCCTACATACGCACGTTCTCATTTGAGGGCGTGCGTTTTTTATTTGCTTTTAATTCCCTAAAATTTGGTGAATTATTTATCCATTCGTGGTACAATGGGGATATTATTACGCATTTTTGTAAGTTGTCTTTTATTGAAATATTCTTACGCATAATATCATGTAGAATGTTATGTACAATAATGTCACGCACAATGTTATGCAGAATGCCATGCGCAATATTATGTCATCTAGAGAGGGTTGATTGATCATAATTTTACGCAAAAGTGTGACATTTCTACATAGTATAAACTTTCACTATAGCGTATACTAAAGGTAAGATGTGGAAGTACGCTTTGAGCACAGTGCTCTGTAGTTTGGCCTATTTCTTTTAAAGGTTTGCTAGTTTTAGTTTGTTAGAGGAGGTCCTCATGTCTCAATACGAATTTATCGATAAACGCGTGCCGATTGCGCTCGACAATCCATCCATTTATCACGACATTTCTAAGTGTAAAAACTGTACGTTATGCCGTCGCGCTTGTGCTGACGTAATGAGCGTACTCGACTACTACGATCTCGATGCAAATGGGGATGTGCCAGTATGTATCCACTGTGGTCAATGTGCGGCTGCATGTCCATTCGACTCCATGCATGCTAAATCCGAGCTTGAAAAGGTGAAAGCAGCTCTTGCAGATCCTGAAAAAATCGTTGTTATCCAAACAGCTCCAGCTGTTCGTGTAGCTATCGGTGAAGGCTTCGGCTATGAACCAGGTACATTCCTTGAAGGTAAAATGGTTGGCGCATTGCGTGCACTTGGTGCAGACTATGTAGTAGACACTAACTTTGGTGCAGACTTAACTATCATGGAAGAAGCGTCTGAGCTTGTAGAACGCCTTAAAAATGGTGGTCAAATTCCTCAGTTCACAAGCTGCTGCCCAGCGTGGGTGCGCTTTGCGGAAATCTACTTCCCTGAATTGATTCCTAACTTGTCTTCCACACGTTCTTGTATCGCTATGGAAGCAGCTATGATTAAAACATATTTTGCTGAGAAAAAAGGCATTAATCCTAGCAATATCGTATCCGTATCTGTAAATCCTTGTACTGCTAAAAAAGCAGAAACAAAACGGGAAGAAGAAAATGCAGCGGCTCGTTTCTATGATGACGAATCTCTTGGCATGGATACAGATATTTCCATCACAACTCGTGAGTTCATCCGTTGGATTCAAGAGGAAAACCTCGACTTCAATGCTATTGAAGAATCCCAATTCGATGACTTAATCGGTATGGAAACTGGGGCCTCCATTATCTTCGGTAACACTGGCGGTGTTATGGAAGCAGCTATGCGTACAGCATATAAGCTTATCACTGATAAAGAGCCACCTCCATATGCATTGACACACCTCGAAGACGTTCGTGGTATGGAAGGCGTTAAAGAGGCCACTGTTCAATTAGGTGATGATGTGACCTTGTCTGTTGCGGTAGTGCATGGCGGTAAAAACACACGTGACTTCCTTAATGCCTTGAAAGACAGCGATAAACACTATGACTTCATCGAAGTTATGGCTTGCCCTGGTGGCTGTATTGGTGGTGGCGGTCAACCGCGCACTAAATTGCCTCAAGCTGTGAAAACTAAGGAAGCTCGTATTGGCGGTCTTTATGAAGCTGATGCGAACTACAAATGGGTTGCTTCCTATGAAAATCCAGAAATCCAAGCCTTATACAAAGACTTCTTGGGTGAACCATTGGGCCATAAGGCACATGAACTTTTGCATACACATTACACAGACCGCAGTGCGGTTCTTGGTGATCGCAAAGACGTAACACCTGAAACATGCCCAACATCCCCTAAATATAAGGGCTAATCGTATTACGATGTAGCTAATTCGGTCAGTATGAGTCGTTTCGAATGTAATCAGTCGATACGTACATCTATACATTGGCGTGATTAGACTGGTATATGGGTAACTAACTGAACATACATAAATCCTACGGGTCATGAGTGACTTGATACTTGTGTAGATATTGACTACTGAGTGTCACCTTACATGCGATTCGTAGGATTTTTATGTTTATCCTTATTATGGATTCATAACGATTGAGTACCTCGTATATCAATGCTTACAATTACTTTATAACTTTATTATGATAAATTAGTATAGAAAATCAGCTTTTATATGAGGAAAAGATGAATTATATAGTGTATAATATATAGATAAGTAATGTGTAAGAGAGTTCAGCAAGGAGTTTTGTGGAGAGATGAACTTGTTTTTACGGCGTGCCTTATGTGGCATGGCCTTGATAGTCGCCGCCATCGGTACTGCGGGATGCCAACATGAGAGTCAGGCAGAGCAGGAAGAGGTACGAACTGTATCGTATCGGGCTGTCATGCAATCAGATAAACCTGTCCCTGAGAAGGTGAATACCTGGCTTGGGGCTATGTCTCAAGAGGACAAGATAGGTCAGCTGATGATGATTAGCCTTCATGGCAGTACGGTAGGACAGTCCCAAAAGGACATCATCAGGAAATACCGTGTGAGCGGCGTTATGCTAACTAATGAAAATCTACATAATAAAAATCAAGTGAAAGCTTTTACCAGCGATATCATGCAAACGGCCACAACGGCGAGTATGGTGACGCCATACATCGGCATCAATCGGGATAAGGTGTTGAGTACGAATGAAAGTTTCTTGCGCTTGCCAGAGCCAAATCGTTGGGGCCAACTACCGATGGAACGGATCATCAATTTAGTGACTCGATCGGCCATCGAAATGCGGGATATGGGCTTTAACCTCATCGTGGGACCAAATGCAAACCTAGGGGTGCCGAATGTGTCCTATACATCTGACCCTACGTGGGCAGGGTATATGGATCTCGCCATGGCGGAGCGTTATCAAATCAACCACATGTGGTTTGGCTATAACTACTTCCCAACAGTGAGCCTTGGTGATGCATCCTTTGAGACCGCTAACGATGCGAAGGCCTATTTGAACAACAACGATGTGTCCGTATTTAAACGCCTCATTACACAGACGACAGCGAATACGTACATGCTCGTCATAAGCCATGTGCAAATCCCTGCCATCGATAATGAACACCTAGCGAGTAATTCGAAAGCAATCATAACGGACTGGCTACGACATGAGCTTGGATATAATGGAGTGGTCATGACAGACCGTATCGATGTAGGCGCTTTGCAAGCAAACCAAAAGATAGGAGACTTTGCAGTTAACTCCATCGTAGCAGGCAGTGACCTCGTTCTTCTTGATGCGGATACGGGGCACATCGATGAAGTCCATCGCGCACTTATGCAAGCGGTGGCGAACGGAACCATTTCAAATGACCGACTCAATGATGCGGTTAAGCATATTTTGCTTATGAAGATGCAAACTCAAATACAACAATAAAGAAACAAGTATAACAATAAAGAAACAACTATAACAATAAAAAATGACTATATAAATATCCTTATTATATACGAGTCATATGACGTGCTATACCTTATGGTAGGCACGTCTTTTTATATGTGTTGAGTATGGAAAAAGATTATATACGGAATATTGTATGTTGGCGTGACGAGGATAGACTTATAAGAATGCAGTAAATATAAGGGATTTCACAATCAAATGAGTAAAAAGCAAACCATTAAATAAGTATATTTTATGAGTAAAAAATTTAACATAATAAAAAGTCATGTTAATAATATGAAAATAAGTTTATATTTGTTTTAAATTTATGATATAATAATCTCCATAGAATGTTGGAGGTGAGAGTATATGAATTTTGTGGGACGTGCTGAGATTATTGAGAGTATCCAGTCCCGTGTTGCGATGGGGCAAATGAGTTTGTGTGTTGTATACGGCCCACATCGTAGTGGCAAATCTTATGTGGCTTCCCAGCTCGTACGACGTCATAAGGCGTTATACTTGGCGGGGCGTATAGCTAATGAAGCGATCCATGTAGCTGATATGAATCGAGCTCTTGAGGCACGTTTTGTTCCTACCGATGAGCAGTGCAAATTTGAACCGATTACAAGTTTACAAGAGGCTTTTGAGGGCCTCTTTGAAGATAGTGTGAAAACGCCTCAGACAGTGGTGATCGATGATTACCCATCCTTGGTAGAGGCTGTACCACAGTTTCCTATTTATTTTCGTGATTTGTTAGATACCTATAAAGAAACGAGCCATTTGAATATTATTTTGATGGCGAATGGATTAGAGCAACTCGATGGCCGTATCATTGGTGAGCGTAGTTTAATAGGCCCTTATGTATCAGAATACTTCGAGGTGAAACCATTCTCTTTGGTTGATATGAAATCCTTGGGGCTTCACTATGCTAAAGATGACTTGCGTACTGTATTTGCCGTAACAGGCGGTCTACCTGCGTATGTACATTACTTTGATAATGGTGAAAGCATCGATACGAATATTATTAATTTGTTCTTCTCTGTATCAGGTGCCCTATTTGAAGAAACACAACATATCTTACACAGAGATATGAAAAATATAACAGGTGCTAACGCTATCCTGTCTGGCCTTGCTACCCTTGAAAGACCATACTACGTGGAGCTTTTACAAGCCAGTCAAATTAAAAGCGGCACCTTTACATCTCGTTTAAATGACTTGATGGCGATGGGCCTCGTAGGTCGTATCCAAGCGAATAGCCGTGGACCTGCGAAATACGCAGATTACCACTTCACAAATAGCATGTTCCATTTCTGGTACCGTTATGTGTATAAATACTGGGGCGACATCGTGCGTGGCAATGGTGCAGACGTGTACCATACCTATGTAAAACCACAATTGAAAGACTTTGTGGAAGCCTCCTGTATTGCAATCTAATCAGACAATTTAAATATAAGATATTCGTACTGTTTTATTGTTAGCGATTATTTTTATTTTCTGCAATTACCTATTAATGTGTATAGTATGGTATTTCAGAGATAGAAATTAATGCTAGATTATAATAGAATATGACGGAATTCTAAGGAATTGCTAATTTGTCAAAATCCCCTTTTCACGCTATTGTGTAGATAAGCGCTATGCCATGGCAGGAAAGGGGATTTATGTTATACACAAACGAAGAACCGTTAGTACAACGAACCTGTATTAAAACTGCAAGCTTACAATCGGAGAAATTAGTTACTAGAAAATCAGTATCTGAAAAAGAACAATCTAAAAAAGCACAATCTGAGAAGCTATCACCTGCGGAAAAAACTTCTAACGAAGTACTTTCTAAGGAACTAAAGTACAAGGTGCCGGAGGAGTTGAAATTACAGACCCTCATTTGTGGGCATCAGGTATTAACATCCTTATCAGATAAGAGCCTTGTGTCTATTTGTCAAAATCCCAATATGCGGATTCAGACAGTTGGGTACCAGCCGTGGTCCGTTGACGAACTGCGCCATGATGCGGCACAAATAGAGCTCTGTCGTAGGTATCGACCACTCATCTTGCACTATACGAATCGGACCGGGAATCGCGAGTTTAGGGAAGACCTAGAGAGCTATCTATGGGCCATACTCTTGGAATCGATTTATAGCTTTGATCTGAAAGGGGCTGTACCGTTCCCTGGCTTTGTGAAAGCTGGCATTAGATATGGTTATATGCGGTATTGGAAACGAGAACGGTTACGTAATCATCGTGAGATTCATATACCAGATCGCATCACCGAAGATGGAGAGGTCACGTTTGGTATGGATATCTTTTCGTCTGGAGAAAATATAGCGGACATGATCATGACCGCTGATGAGGAACAACGCTTACGAGCACGTCTTGTATGGGCGTTAGGCAGACTGTCTCCAAATCAGCGCGACCTATTGCGTCGCGTTTACGGAGAATGCCAAAGCTTGGTATCGGTCAGTGAAGAGCTGAACTGTAGCCGCCAAGCTATCCAAAGACGTCATGAACGAGCCCTTCGGAAGCTGCGCAGATACTTGACTACAGATTTTAATAAGATACAAGTACATTAGACCAACTTTTAAGTCTATTAAACTAGGTCACTCTAGAATGTATCGAATAAGGGTAGTTAGTATAATATCCATGTGTTAATCTAATTTAATTTCTTATTTATATTCTTGATTTTGCATAATTACATTAATCGCGATTAATAGATATACATAAAATATGCAATTCTCAATTTAAATGAGAAAATAATGACACATATAGGTATATATTAATGTTACAAGATCCTAAAGTCTTTAATTTTATATAAATTTCTATAGTTTTGTGCATATATTTACAAATTATACAGTGTGATATACAATTAAATCAACAGCAGATTAAAGCATGCGAATCTGCTTTCACAGAACACGTGTTCATTGTATTGTTGAAGGGAATGTTCCTAATTAGAGTGGAGAGAATTCCTATGATAACACATGATGAATTAACAGATATGATGGCCGCTCGGCTATCTAAGGGAGAGGATTTGGATTTGATCTATACGAATCCAAAGAACCACATTGTTTGTTTTATTCCTACTTATGAGCCTGGTGGTGGTGATAGTACGAAGTGCTATTTCGTAGATGGCCGTGAAGAACTGGTCTGTCTGCCGATGCGCACCATTACGCGGGAGCTGGCGATACAGGAAGGGCTGAGGCCCAATTACATTATGACCAGCGACGGTCGGCGTAGTAGCTATACATCGCCTAAGACCTATGGTCCGCATCTAACCTTTGCCCATATCAAATGTCGGCGCCCTATTGGCAAAGACGTGGTGTACGGCCTCTTTAACGTGGCTATACCCTATGAATATATCGTTACGGAAGGTCCGGAACCTGATACGAGCTATATTCACGTGGGGAACTTCGCACCGATTTTGGTGTACCAATCCCCGCGTCATGTCAAACACAAACTGAACGAAGCCATGCTAGAACACTGCAACTACGTGCGCAAAATGCTAGCCCGCATCAAACTCAGCCAAAACCCACAAGTCGTGGCCGAACTATTTATCGCCTGGAGAGACCTAACGAGATAAAACACTAGGGGGAGAGACGAACCAGAACGCTAGGGAAGAAATAAACTAGTAGGGGGAGAGAAAGAGAGGAGAAACTATAGGGAGAAAAATATAATAGGGAAGACAAAAAATAAGGTGATCAGAAATACATAATACGCCTCAAACACTTAAATATATTCCAAAAAGAACCACCCCTGATAGGGGTGGTTCTTTTGTAGTTATCAATCTTAAAATCTATTATTATCCTGTTAATTAATAGCTATTCATTAATTATCTATGCATATTTAATGATTATTAAAGGTATTTATAATGAATTAATTGAATTTTGACATCAAAAAACCGATAATATAATTAATAATGAAAAAACTGTGAAGGTGTTTTGTAGTTGTTTGTAGTCAGGGGTTTTTAGTGTGGGCTTTTTTAGATTTAGACGATCCATAAAGATTGCACCAGGAATTAAAATCAATCTTAATAAGAAAAGTACAAGTCTTACTATTGGTCGTAGAGGAATCCATACGACAATAAATGGATCAGGTGTTCGGAATACTATAGGTCTTCCAGGTAGTGGTCTTTCATATACTTCATACCAAAAGTTTAATGAGAGTTCCATTGCTAATGGAATTCCTTATACACGTGTCTGTCCTAACTGTGGTCATAATATGAGAAAAGCTTGGGTAAACTGTCCTAAGTGTAGTTTTAATTTATTATCTTTATATAGTAAAACAGAAGCTGATACATCTGAAAATTCTAGTCAAAAAGATGTAAAACAAGGGAATATGGATTCAAACACTGCGGAAAATCCTAGTAAAGGTGAGACTGGATGTGGTTGTTTAATCATTATTTTTATAGTTTTTGTTATTTATAGGCTTTTAAGTTGATTATATAGTCATAGTTATAAAAAGTGAGGGTTATTATGAAAAAGTCTAAGAGAGCATGGTTAACATTTGTTACGGTTAGTTCTTGGGTATTAGCGCAATTGGGCTTACCTACTGCTGCGCAAGCTTGGGCACCTTATTCTGATGACTTGCAAACTCTGGATCATACTGGTGCAGTTAATCTCAATAAGTTTAAGGGTACTACGTTTAAGTCTAAAGACAGCTTACCTCAAAAACAAATATTTAATAGTATTGATGGTATTTTTTCTAATGATTTAGTAGAAATGGCACATTATAGTCATAGATCTCATTCTTCCCATAGATCTCATTATTCTCACTACTCTAGTTCTTATGGTCGTGGAGGATATTCTGGTGGATATTCGAGTGGTTCCTCAAGTTCTTCAGATGAAGGCTATGTTGCACCTGCACAACCTACAGATGTTCTCCCAATTGCAGATATACAAAAACAACTTAATGATTTAGGGTATTCTGTTGGAATTGTAGATGGTCAAAAAGGGCCTAATACTGTTCAAGCTATTAAGAATTTCCAAATAGAATATGGGTTACCTGTATCTGGTATTGTGGATTGGCAAACAGAGGCATATTTAAATAGTACTAATATTAATATTGTTCGGGCTGGATTACAACGACATGGTTATAAGTTCTCATCTGGTAGTGGTCGTACACAAGATGTTGTTGCAGCTATATATGATTTCCAAGCTAGACATGGATTACCACAAAATGGTCGTATATATTTAAAAATGAAACAAGCCTTGGGTGTTTAGTATGGCAAATTATTTTATTAGAAAAGAAAATGATTTCATTTATTTTGTTGAATTGAAGAAAGAGTTTTATGAACCTAAAGCTGTTATGTATGCAGCGAATATGTTTACAGATCAGTGCCATATTAAAGTTGATGAAGTAGACTTTGATACTGTTGGTGTTTGGTTTAAGTTAAAATTAGAGGCTGATAAAGACAAGTTGGAAAAGTTATTAGGTGACTTTTGTAATGAAGCATTAAAAAAGCAGGTTCAAATTGACTTAGATGATAGATTCGGTAAACTTAGAGAAATTATTTATCATAAAGCTTTTGATAAAGCAGGAGGGATAGACTAGTGTCAGCACTTCCTGAATTACATTATTTACCATTTGGATTTACAGAGTTATCAAATGGGATAATGGTCTTAGTTAATCAAGGTGGAGAACATTTATTTATAAATCGTGATGACTTCAATCATATTTTAGATAACGATATTGATAGAAAATCAGACTTTTATTTTGCTTTAAAGGATAAACAGTTTTTAGCAGATGATTACGATCTTGAAATTCAACTTGATGTATTAGCTAACCAATTAAAGAGTAGAAAGGCATATTTAGATGATTTTACATCATTACATATGATTGTTGTAACAGTACGGTGTAATTTTAATTGTCGGTACTGCCATGCTAGTAGTGCAAATGAAAAAGAGCATAACTTAGATTTAGATTGGCCTACAGCAAAGCATATTGTGAATAAGATTTTTGAATCTCCATCACCGATTATAAAAATAGAATTTCAAGGCGGTGAACCGCTATTAAACTGGCCTATAATTAAAGATATTGTAGAATATGCAGAAATAGTAAACCGGATTGCTAAGAGACGCTTGGAATTTGTTATTTGCACTAATTTAACACTGGTTACTAAAGATATTTTAGAATATTGTAAAAGTCATAAGATTGCAATCTCGACATCTCTTGATGGAAATCAGGAGATACAAAACTATAATCGTAAGCCACGAGGTCCTATTGATGGGTATAAGGTGTTTGAAGAAAAATTAGCTCTGACTAGATCTGTTTTAGGTCAAGATGGTGCATCACCATTGCTTACTGTTAGTAAGACTAATTTAAATAGTTTGCCTCTTGTTGTTGATGAATATATTAAGCATGACTTTCATGGGATTTTTATTCGTGCACTAAATCCTTATGGTAATGCTGTAGATAATGTAAATACGTTAGGCTATTCAACAGAAGAGTTTCTTAAAGCTTATAAGAATGTTTTGAACTATATTATTCAAAAAAATATAGAAGGGTATCATTTTATTGAGTATTATGCAGCATTACTGTTAGAACGTATTTTGACACCTTTTAGTACTGGATTTGTCGATTTGCAATCTCCTTGTGGCAATATTATAAGTGGTGTTATTTACGATTATAACGGCTATGTTTATGCCTCAGACGAAGGGCGTATGTTAGCACGACGTGGAGATAAACGGTTCTGTTTAGGTCATGTGAAAGCCAATACTTGGAATGAGCTCTTCAAAGGTGATGTTGCTAAAGAGGTTGTTAAAGCATCTTGTGTTGAATGCTTACCTGAATGTGCAACCTGTGCATACCAATTGTATTGTGGCTCAGATCCTGTACGATATTATGCTGAAAATGGGTCTCTTGAAGGGCATAGACCAAGTAGTAGTTTCTGTCAGAAAACTAAAGGTGCTTTAGACTATATTTTCTATTTACTAAGTTTAAACGATGATAGGATCAATAAAGTCTTTTGGTCATGGATTAATTATTGAGGTTGATAATGTTAAGTACAAAAATTGAAGGTATTAATATCGAACAACCCTATATAGGTAAAGTGTATATAGAGAATGACTTAATTACTTGTAATAATGGTCGGCTCAAATTAACACTTTCGCCAAATGACTTCCTTAATTATGAGTCAGGCGATATTATCTCTATTATGCCCGATGGGATTGTTTCTATTTTATATCGTACTAGCTGGCAAGATCTAACACTTTTTGTTACAAATCAATGTAATAGTGCCTGCATAATGTGTCCTCAAGTCTGTGATAATTCTGGCCATTTTTTAAATATGAATTTACAAATACTAGAATTAAGGCCTGAGAATGTAAAGCATATAGGTATTACTGGAGGAGAACCTACTGTTTTTCCTGATGTAGTTGTTGAGTTGCTAAATCGGGTTCATGATATTTATCCAGATACTCCGGTTTCTTTTTTGACTAACGGTCGTGCGTTTAAAAACTTGAATCTAGTTAAAAAGATTACGAGTATTGGTCATTCTAAATTACTTTTCTGTATTCCCTTATATGCAGCAAATTATGAACAGCATGACTACATAGTTGGTAGTAAGGGGGCATTTGTTGATACTATTAAAGGAATTTTTAACCTATTTAGAATGAGGCAATTAGTAGAAATTAGAACTGTTTTATTCAGTAAGACTATAGGTAATATTAAATTATTAGCTGATTATATATCTAGGAATTTACCATTTGTACGACATGTTGCTATTATGGGCATGGAATACAGTGGATATGCAGCGAAAAATAGCAATGAATTTTGGATAGATCCATTTGACTATAAGGAGATACTCGATTCTACGGCATTATCACTATATAGACGAGGTATGATGACATCGATTTATAATATACCTTTGTGTTTACTGACAGAACGTGTGCGATTTTTAGCAAGAGATAGTATCTCTGCTTGGAAAAAGACTTACCCTATTAGTTGCAATACTTGTAGTGTAAAAGAACAATGCTGTGGCATTTTTGAAACATCTATCAATATAAGTGAGCATATTATACCTTTATAAAGATATAAATATTGAAGCCTTGTTAAATTAGGTGAAGTTTATGAAAATTAAATCAATTTTTGTTTTAATTTTGTTAGTATGTCTTTATTCAAATGTTTTGGCTGCTATATATCCTCAAAATTTATTTGATAATCCTAGTTACCAATTAATCAATGCGCGGCAGGATAAAGCTATTTATATGGATGCCTCTTCCATAGTATTAAAAACTAATACAAAAGAGGAGTTGCTATTAGCGGTTAATGAAGTTTCTGCAAGTTTTGATTATGATCGATTAACTGATATTGAATCTTTTAAGGATATCGATCAAGTTAGAACTGTATGGTATTATAAACCACTAGATGAAAATAAAACTTATATGACAGGTGTAGAAATTGGCGTAAATAAAATATTATTACCCCCATATATAGGGGATAAATATGTATATTATTCAACTGATAATGGTTATAGTTGGATGCCATTTGATACTACTGTTAATTCTGGGCCTACAAGAATTCGAGCAAGAGCATTTAACTTAGTTATGCAAAATATGTAATATAAAAATAAGGAGTCTACTTAAGGTATGTAAGTAGACTCCTTATTTTTATAACTATTTATAACTTATTTTAGATGAAAAAAATATGAAAAAGTACTATAATTAATTTATTATACTCGTATTTTTATTAGTTGTGTGAGGGGTTATTCATGAAATATTGGGAGTTCCCGGGTGGATTTGGTCTTACACCTACCGGGTCTAATGGTGCAGGGATAGAAACATTCTTAGATAATATTCCTATGTCATTAACTCGTGAGGTTTTACAAAACTCTATTGATGCGCATCAAAAAGGTCTTGATGCGCCTGTTCGTGTTGAGTTTAAATTTGAAACGATTCAGGCAAAAGAAATTTTAGGTGAAAATGAATTAATAAATGATATTTTGCCTAAAGCTGAACGTTTTTGGAAAGAGAAGAATAATGCAGATACATTGCATTATTTAGAGACCTTTAAGTCGGTATTAACTAGTGAGCCTATCGATATGCTAGTTATTAGTGACTATAATACAACAGGTTTAAATAATAAGAATTTCGCTTCCCTTATTGAAGGTGATGCGTATTCTGAAAAAAACGATGAAACATCTGCAGGGAGTAAAGGTATTGGTAAGGCAGCACCATTTGCTGCATCCAATTTGCGTACAGTCTTTTATAATAGTAAGTCTACTAATGATGGAAATAAATTTGCAGGCGTTATCAATTTTGTATCTTATCGTGATGATGAGAAAGTCTCTTTTGATGGATCTACGGCTAGTTATATTACACAATCACGAGGACGTTTGTCTAATGATATCGAGGTACCAGTGAGATTTACGCAGAATCGACAAGAGTATGGTACAGACTTGTTTGTAATGGGTTTAAAGAAGATAGAGAATTGGAAGGAAAAAATTATTTTAGCGGTCCTCAATAATTTTCTTGTAGCTCTTCAGAATAATAAACTTGAAGTTATTGTTGGTGATGAAAAAATTAATCAACTGACATTATCAGACTATTTGAAGTCTATTAAAGAGACCTTAAAAATTGGTGAATATAATCTTTCTACGGATGAAAGAAATACTTTCTACAATACGTACTCTTATTATTTAGCGCTTTCATCTGAGCATAAAAAAATCTTTACTATTCCTGAAGAATGGATAGAAGAGTATTCATTCATAGAAGATACTGATAATGCCAATTTATATTTAGTGTTAGATGAAGAACATCCTACAAGACGAGTTCTTCAAACTAGACGAAGTGGTATGACTATATTTGAAAGAAATCGTATTAATGGGTCCATTCCATTCTCAGGTGTTTTCTATGCTACAGGTCATAAATTAAACGTTTTCTTGAAAAAGTTAGAAAATGTTAATCATGATAATTGGAGTACAGATCGAGAAGATGATAGTAATCGAAAAAAATCGGAGCATTTCTTAAAGGCCTTATATCATTGGTATAAAGCAAAAGTTGAAGAATGTTTTGGTAGTGAAGATGGAGAAGCTATTAAAGCTTTTGGCTTAAATGATTTGTTGCCTATGATGGCACCTAAAGATGGGGATGCCGATAAGACTGAAGATAGTGGTATTACTTCTCGAGTTAGTAATGTTGCAATTAAAGAGAAAGCCTCTAAGCCGAGTGTCACTGATGAGGATTCAGAGTCTAAAACATTAGACCGTATTATGACTGAAATTGAGTTAGGAGATGGTGATTCTACAGGTTCCGGTAGCGAACGTAAAGGTGAAGGTGGAGGAAATTCTTCTGATAACCAATATGGTCATGGTGAGGATGAGCCAGGCGAACAAGGTGAAGTGGATGGTGGAGATTCTAGTGTAAGTGTTAAATTTACTGAAGTAAATAATCCAGATTATTTAAAGATGAAGATTATTGATGTAGATTCTGACAATGGAATGTACCGATTAATTGGTATTACGACTAAACGTAAGAATCGCTTAGGTTTTTCCTTCCAATCTATTGGTGAGAATGGAGTTGCCTATAATAAGACTATAAAAGAAGTAAGCTCAAATAGTGGAAATCTAGTTAAATTACATGGTTCTAAAAAGTTTAGTGTAGAAGACTTAGAAATCAATAAACGATTTGTTATAGATTTTACTATCGAAGATCGTATGCGTGTGAAGATGAAAGGGGTTACATATGAACTTAAAGGCTGATTTATTTCCATATCCTGTTTTAACCCCTGAGTTAGATGATTATCTCGATAATAATAGTTTTGATGCTCAAATTAATGTGAACCCTGAAAGTTCAGGTGTTATTTCTGTTGCCGCTAGTTTTAAACTTGATAATCAAGGCTTAAAAAAATTGGTGGACTCTGGTAATGCTCGTTATGCACTTCATGTGGAAGGTGTAGCTAGTAGTTATCGTAAATTATGGATTAATAATGAGGATCAAACTTTCATAAGAAATACTATATTTGAAGAGGATATTCGTAAAAAGCTACAAATCAATGCTATGGTTATTGCTAATGCGGATATTGATAACTATTCAAATATTAACTTCAATGATCTATATTATGATGAAGACTATGCGGTTACAAATTTAAAAAAAGGTGATATTTTAGCTTTTTTACCTACTAAAGAAGTTGTAATAGATCTTGAGTCTGGTCGTAGTGGAACTGAGTCTATATTCACTGTAGCACCTCATAACGAGCCATATATGAATGTAGAGCTGAGCGGAGATACTATTGTTTTAAATCTTCCTACAGAGGTATTTTCTATATATAAACATTGTGGAAATAGCATTCAATCTAAAGAATATTTTATTTCACTCTTCTTTATTCCTGCATTAACCTTTGTGTTATCAGAAATTAAGAATAAGAATGTATCAGAAGATTTGGATTGGTATCAATCTATAGATGCCCTATTAACGCAAGAAGGAATTAATCTAAATAATGAAAGTACATTAGCTATAGCTCAGCGGTTGTTGAATTGTCCGTTGATCAAAAGTGTGCATGATAAGTTTGCTGGAGATGAAGTAAATGACTAGATATATTAAATATGTAACGGATGAATTTCTAAAAGAGTTTAAAAATGAATTCCTTGTAAAGTATGCGCACCTTTATAAAAGTAATGATATAGATAAATTAAAAGCTATTTTTTCTGATCCTAATCATGTTATAGAGACAAGTATCGAGTACGAGTATGAACCATTGGAGGTTGAACCTAAGGAATATGATGCGGACATTGTAAGACGTAATATTAGACGTGTATGGGAAAGCCTTAAGGTATTAACTCCAGTTCAAGCTGAAATGGAGAAAATTTGGGTTGCATTAGCCCATACAGATTATCTCGATTATCAGATTGGAATTTTTAATAGCCAAATTGCTAATCCTGATAAGAAAAAGCGTGAAGAATCTAGTTTGAAGTCACGTACTATTTTTGTTAATGGTGCAAAACGATCTTTAGCTATACATAATCTTGCGATTTTATGGTGGTTGGCATATTACTTTAGAGATGATCAAAATATAGAGGCTCCATATCATTTAATAGACTTTTTTGTGTCTACTCCATATCGTGGTAATGCGGTAGCTCTTTTATCTAGTAATATTATTTCTAATAAAGAAATTGCATTAGGTATTTTGGAAGCCGTAAAAGTTCTTGTAGAAGAAAAGGGTATGGTTGTAAACCGGTACCCTTATTCTGAAGCTGGTAAAATCTTAAACGAGGTCGGCGGTGTTAGAATTTTAGACACTCTCACCCGTGAAGAAGTTAAAGCCATTCTAATTAAAAACCTTCCTAATTCACAAAAGATTACATTTAATATCAATATTAAATCTAGTAATAATTTATTAGTAGCAAATAACTCTATATTCTAATTTAATAAAGATATAGGTGGAGTAAAAAATTTTTACCGTTGATGAGATTTAGCGTTAACTTGTTTATATTAAGGACAGAGATAAAAATTTGCTAAGGGTTTTAGTATTAATATTTGATTGGAGGAGTATATATGTCAACATCTATTCAGGTTAATAAACAAAGTGTAACTGAGCTCTTTGAGAGCGCTAAAAAAAAGCCATTTCTTATTCCAGAATATCAAAGACCATATGCATGGGAAGAGGAACAGGTAGATACTTTGTTTGAAGATATTTGGGACTATTCTTTAAATTATAATAACAATATGAATGATAATTATTTTTTGGGAAGTGTAGTTTCATTTGATAATGAATCTGGTAATCAAGAAATCATAGATGGGCAACAACGTATCACTACATTATTTCTTTTATTGAGAGCTATCTTACATAAGTTAGAATCTATGTCTTCTGGAAAAGAAGTTACATTTTTAACGAGTCGTGTAAGCTCTTTAATTTGGACAACAGACCCTTTAACTGGTGAAGCAGATACTAAGAGTGTATTATTAAAATCAAATGTAATTAATAATTTAGGAAATCAGATACTTCAAGATATACTAATAACAGGAATCACTATTGATGGTAATAAGGATAATTATAGCAAGAATTATAATTATTTTTTACAAAAAATAGAAGGTAAGTCTACGCAAGAGCCTTTTAAAATTTTCAACTTTATAGTGGCATTATTAGATGGATGTATATTATTGCCAATAAAAGCAAACTCTCAAGATACAGCATTAACGATATTTTCTACACTGAATGACCGAGGTTTAGCTCTTTCTGATGTAGATATTTTTAAGGCGCAAATGTATAATAATTTACCTAGTCAAGCGAGAAGTCATTTTATCACTAATTGGCAAAATTTAATTGAGTTAGCTGATCAAGGGGGAGAAAATATTCAAAATCTATTCTATTATTATATGTTTTACTTAAGAGCTAAAGATGATGATAAAAAGACAACTACACCTGGTTTAAGGAAGTATTTAGGACAGAATAAGTTTAAGGCTATTAAGTCGCCAGTTATTATGGATGAACTTAAATTGATCGGTGAGTTTTGGTCTGCCTTAAAGGGGCCTAATCAATCTATTGTATGGGCTAATAATAAAGAGATAAAAAAATTTATAGATGTATTACGTTCATATCCTAATGATTTTTGGAAATATCCAGTTGTAATTTTCTATTTGAAATATCATAAGGATATAGATTTTGTTAATAAATTCAAAGTATTTTTGAAAAAACTATCGGTAGATGCAATAATGCCTTATATACTAACACCAACAGCTAATGCGATTAAGCCAGCTATATTGAAGTTAAATTCAAGTATTATTCATGACGCAAAACCTAAGTTTGAATTTAAAGTTAATATGTCTGATGTAAAAGCCCGTTATAAGGACTTACCTAACAATGCAGTTTCATTAATTTTAAAGTTATTAGTTTATCGTAAGCAAGATGAACTTTTGCCAGAAAAATGGCATATCGAGCATATTTTTCCTAAGAAGTATGACTCTCAATATTTTAATAGTAGTATAGAGAACTATATCGAAATGATAGGTAATAAAATCCCTCTTGAATCTAAACTCAATATTCGTGCAAGTAATAATTTCTTTATAGAAAAGCGAAAAGAGTATGCGAAATCTAAGATTAAAGTTGTTAATGAGCTAGGGAATAGTCATAGCTCGTGGGCTCAAGCTGAAATAGAGTCTAGAACGGATCGGATAGCAAACACTATTAGTGATCTTCAGAAGGATTTTACTTTAGAATATGAGCAAACAGTATTTTAATTAAATATTGATTCTACATGGAATTATAGTAAAACAAAATAAAAATATAGTTAACGTTATTGATAAGTTCGTGTAGAGTCATTCCACGAAAATATATACCTTTTAAACTTAAGGTTATGGTATTGATTAAATTTCTAATTCACAGAAATTCTTAGAGAACCTTCCTCGAGTCGTTAGAGTACAATAAAGTTACAGGTGAACTTGTTGTACCTGGATTATTTTAAAGTAAAGTTGTTTTAAAATTTACTTATGCTTTTTCCATAGAGTTTTATACCGCTTAGCTTAAAGGCTAAGCGGTATTTTTATATTAAAATTAAAATTTCGGATTTTACATGCGTAACATTTGCCCCATCTCTCTTGTTATAGTATAGGTGTAGAGTTGTCGTTTATCCTAGTTTGTGTTGAGTGAGGTGGCAAATATGGACGTCTTAGTTAGATCTCAGCTTAATAGTATTGTTCAGTCGTATATAGGTAAGCAAATCATGATAGTTGTGCCTAGCCAGTGCGTAAAGCAAGGGAGTGATGCGGAGGAGCGAACTAATCATTTAGCTATTAATAGTCAAAAGATATGTCGATTAGGTGCTAACAATCAAGCGGTGCTAGGTTTGCCTTACTCTTACACGACAGGCCGTGATTGGAAGCGTTATCGTATTCAGGGGCTAGTTGGAGATGAAGTTTTTGGTATGGAGCTCATCTGTTGGAATCCTGATAGATTAGAGGACTTGCAAGAGGTAGCGGCGTGGTATGTGCAGCAATATGGTGCTCAACAGGTCTTGTTTATTTCTTTAAAGGGCGAGGCTAAAATCTGGAATTATGAGAACAATCGGATTACTGGACATATTACATTAGGCTCGTTTCAAGCTGAGCATATAGAAACGTATGGAAAGATGTTATTAGATGGTTCGCAACGTACAGATGCGGTATATGTGTGTCAGTCCATAGCAGATGAGTATCGTCAAGTTTGCGTACCTTATTGTGACCGTAGCAATCTAGAGGTCTTTGGACAGCTATCTAATCATTTAGGCGCAGATTATATTCTCTTCGTTCCAGCCATCAATCATCAGGTAGAAGGGCGTACAATGCAGCAGTATCTTGCTTTTCTTGATGTGCCCTATGATAAGGTTCATCATTATTTTTCCTCGAATGATAGCGGATTATATTACGTTCTTTATGTCCGTCATTGTAAGTTAAAGCTAGTACTTGATGTATTACAGTTGTTGGTTGATGACAGGGATAGGAAACCACTACTATATGTAACACCAGAAGGAAACTTCTATGAATTGAGACGTGATATGAGCATATTGAAAAGTTGTGGAGTATTCTCTCGAGAGTCTTATGAAGCGATATTTACTAAGTCATATAAAGCAATCCTACAAATACAATTAGATACGAACTTTCACTATCATCGACCTAATATGTTCACTAGAATGGGCGGGGCGATGATACTTGGACAGATAAAATAAATATTTATGGCGATATATTTTTGCTTGAAGGTAGCTCCAATACATACCGTAGATATGTATTGGAGCATTAGTTTTACCTATGCATCTTAGTTATTTTTAAAATTTTCATGAATGTGTTATTGTTATATTTATAATGAGTTAATTGCACAATATCCATTCAGAGGTATTATGTATAATCGAACAAATTATATATATTGTTATTAGTTTTAATAGAATAGTGAAATGTATTAGCCCACAATGTGCTAGTATGTTTCTTTGGAAATGAATATGGTTCAATCAATAGAGCGTGGTATTGAGATACTCAGGTTGTTAGAGGAGGGCCCTCTTGGTGTGACTGAGTTGGCGAATGCAACAGCGTTGCCGAAGACGACGGTCCATCGGTTACTCAAGACCTTTGAGGCGCATCATTGGGTTGAGTTCAATCGAGACAAGAAGTATCAGTTGTCTTGGGGCGTTTTGCCTATGGCAAAGTCTTTCCTTACGTCTTTGGATGTGCGTGCCATTGCGCAGCCATACATGGTGGCTATCCGCGATCAGTTGCAGCAGTCCGTGAATTTGTTCTTGGCGCAGGGCGATTATCGCATCTGTATCGAGCGCGTTGCGGCGGATAAGCCCTTGCGTAACGACATCAAGATCGGTACGGTGTACCCTATCTTTAAAGGGGCGGCGGGCAAGATTTTTGGAGCCTATCTAGGGGACCTCAAGGATACTGATATGAGTGCTAGTGAAAGCTCCCAAATTCGTCATGATGGCTATGTGGTAACACGAGGCAATCGAGTGCCTGATGCGGCATCGATAGCAGTGCCTATCTTCTCTTTTGGCAATAAGCTAGAGGCGGTGATGACCATCTCTGGTCCAATAGGGGACTACACGGAAGAGCGCGTCAACGAGTATCTATCTGTCATGATGACATTAGGTCAAACCATTTCTAAACAAATGGGAGCGACCTTATAATTTTATTTTTTACCCATTTTATGGAATGGCGTTCCATTATATGGAACATAAAGGTATATAGAAGATAAAGTTAGGTTTTATAGTTTGTATGTAGGAGGTAGAAATGAGTCAGCTTTTACAAGAGATTGAATCATTAAGACAGCCCATGAAGGAGTTGAACGATTTCATTTTCGATCATCCTGAGCTGGGGAACGAAGAGTTTCAAGCCCATGAGTTGTTGACGAATTTATTGGAGAAGGAAGGTTTCACCGTAGACCGTGAGGTAAGTGGTCTTAAGACTGCCTTTAGAGCGCTGTATCACGTAAACGGTGGCGGCCCTAAGATCGGTTTACTTTGCGAGTACGATGCTCTTGAAGGCTTAGGCCATGCGTGTGGTCACAATTTACAAGGTCCATCTATCTGTACGGCGGCCATAGCTTTGAAACGTACGTTAAAGGCGCCTTGTACGCTAGTTGTCTACGGTACGCCTGCAGAGGAAACAGCGAGCGGCAAGCTCGTTATGGCTCGGGAAGGCGTGTTTGACGATTTAGACCTTGCTTTCATGATGCACGGCAGCGATACGACGACGGTAGACGGCAAGTCTTTGGCATTGAATCTCGTGAATATCAAGTTCCACGGCAAGTCTGCTCACGCGGCAATTGCTCCAGAGAAGGGCATCAGCGCTCTTGATGCGGTGTTGTTGTTCTTTAACGGCATGGAGTACTTGCGCGAGCACGTGCCGACTGAGGTTCGCATGCACGGTATCATCACTGATGGCGGCAAGGCAGCGAACATCGTTCCGGATTATGCGTGCACTCAATGGTATATTCGTTCTTCCAGTCGCATTCGTCTCGACGAGGTTGTGGCTCGTGTGAAAGACGTGGCTCAAGGGGCGGCCTTACAGGTAGGCGCTACTATGGAATGGGAAGAGGTTAAGGCGTACGACAACAAAGTCAATGTACAAACCTTGAACGATATACTTTTAAAAAATGCAGAAAAAATAGGGGCCCCAGAGATTTCTGAGCCTCGCAAGGTGACGGGATCCACCGATTTCTCTAGCGTGACGTTCCGCGTGCCAGGTGCTTGTTTGCGGGTAAAATTCGTAGGCAAGGGCGTAACGAGTCATTCTCAGGAATGGTTAGACAATGGTAAAAGCCAGCTCGCTGAGGACGCTATCATGTATGGCGCGAAGGGCATTGCTTTATCTGTTGAGGAAATCCTTGAAACACCAGGCTTGTTAGAAAAAATCAAAGAAGATTTCAAACGAGCGAAGGAAAACTTCTAAGTATTGTGTTGTAAATGGAGGGAACATGTATGAATTTGTTAGTTTGTTTATTGGTTATCACCATAACGGGGACGCTTGTTATTAAGAAGTTTAAAGCGCAAACCGTATTGTTGTTAGGCGGTCTTATTATGATGTTTGCCGCGTACTTGTTAGGCTATACAACATCTTTTGTAGAAGCGAAGAAGTCCACAGGGGTTCTTTTCTTTGATGCATTTGAATTCATTAACATTACCACTGCTAAAGATGCAGCAAACCTTGGTCTCATGATCATGACTTGTACTGGTTTCGCCAAGTACATGGACCACATCGGGGCTAGCTCTCGCCTCGTTGTAACAGCTATTAAACCACTTGGTAAGATGAAATCTGCGTACCTAGTAATGGCGCTTACATTTATCCTCAATATGTTCATGTCTTTAGTAATCCCAAGTGCTTCTGGCCTTGCGATGCTCATGATGGTAACAATCTTCCCAATCCTTGTGCGCTTAGGCGTTAGCCCAGTCGGTGCTGCGGCGGCTGTTGCTACAGGCCACTTGCTCGACATCGGTCCTGCCTCTGCTACTACATTGCTCGTATCTAAAACAGTAAACATGCCAGTTCATGAATACTTTGTAGGGTATCAGTTGAAAGTCTATATTATCTGTGGCTTGATGGCGGCTATTGCTCACTTTATCTGGCAAAAATATATGGATAAAAAATCTGGCCACATCCCTGCAGAATATGTAGAAGAGCATAAAACGGATGATCTTGAAGTCGGTCCATTACCTTATATTTTCTTACCATTGTTACCATTAATCTTTATTCTTGGCTTCAGCGACTATGCTATTCAAGGCGTTAAGATGAACGTAAACCTTGCGATGTTCCTTAGCTTGTTCATCGCTATGGGTTGTGAACTCATCCGTCATCGTGACTTCCGTAAAATGGCGGCTAGCATCCAAACCTTCTTCAAAGGCATGGGCGACCAATTTGCAAACACTGTAACATTGATCGTTGCTGGTGAAACATTCGCATTCGGTTTGACTTCTTTAGGCATCGTAAAAGAATTCGTTGCCGCTATCCAAGGCCTTGCAATCTCCGCTGACGTAGTAGGCGTTATCGTATCTGGTATTATCACTGGTTTAAGTATCGTAATGGGCTCTGGCGTTGCGTCTATGTTCGCCTTTGCTCCACTAGTTCCAAACTTTGCAGCTGACCTTGGTGGTAATGCTACAACAATCCTTCTAGGCATGCAAAACGCAGCTAGCGTAGGACGTCTACTCAGCCCAATTAGTGCTGTTATGATCGCCGTAGCTGGTATCGCAAACATCTCCAGCTTTGACCTCGTAAAACGTACAAGCGTACCTGTAATTGTTACTTTCATTACAAGTACAATTGCGATCTGGATTATTCACTAATTTGAAGCTAGCAATTCACAAAAAAATAAAATAATAGCTAAAGGCTTTACCTTAATTGGTAGAGCCTTTATTGATAGTTGAAAGAGTATTTTTTGATTAAAATGAATAAATGATGAAAATTAATCATTGTAATGAGCATAAGTTAGACTTATAATTATAATATATTGTGCAATTTTAGGTTATTATTGTTTTTTATATATTTATAGTTAGTTAGACCATACTATAAGGGGTTGTATGGCTAAGATTTTACTATGAATTCAAGGGGAATAATCATGAATAAGAAGTTGTTAGTATTAGCTGGGATTATGTCTGTATTGTGTGCAAATGGTTTAACGGTCTATGCAGATTCTACTGTTTCCACGAATAGTGAGAATTTGTTAGTTAATAGGAGTACGAATGCGGATGGTTCTACGAATTATGAGATTTCTACGACGAATTATCCTACATATCAGGGCACGTTTATAGGTACTGGTGGGGATATTAACCACGGTATTCGCATTGAATCTGATGGTATATCTATTAGTGATACGGTAGAAGCAAATGCGGGCCATCCTGATGATCGTCATGCGCATTTCGGGGCAGGTCACTTTGATATGTATAACGGCACTCATGAGCTCGTTTGGGAAAAGGATTATGGCTTGGCCATTCTAGACCGAAAAGAAAATAAATACATGGCGCAAATGGAGCCTAAAACTTTCACCATGACCAATACACAAAGTGGTGATAAATCCGAGCTCAGCACAGATGGTACGAAGATTCTGCACTTTGATAATGACGAGAGCATTGAATACAATACGAATTATGGTTATAAAGGGGTAACAATCACGACTACTGATGGGGACCATGACAATGAGAAAACTGTGTCTCTTACTGACAAAGGCCTTGATAATGGGAACAATAAGATTGTAAATGTGTCTAAAGGCAATGTATCCAAGACGTCTACTGACGCTATCAACGGTAGTCAGTTGCACGAAGTGAAAACGCAGGTGGACAATAATACGAATCGTATTTCTACGCTCGAAAATAACACAGTTAACATTGGTGACAAGGTGCTCAATAACGCCAAGTCCTATACGGATCGTCAGGTGGCAAAGGTTGGAGCTGCCTCTGCGGCACTAGCGGGGCTTCATTATTTGGACTACAATCCAAACGATAAATGGTCCTTTGCCACTAGCTTGGGCCACTATAAACACTCAAATGTTGGCGCTATCGGTGCATCCTATCAGCCGAACGAAAACTCCATGGTTCACGCTGGCGTTACCGTTGGTGGTGAAAGCATGTTTAACATCGGTGCTTCTTTCAAAGTGGGCGAACAAGATCCGACACTCAAAACAAGCCGCTTTGAAATGGCGAAACAAATCAAAGACCTACAAGCCGATAATGCATCACTGCGCGCAGACAATGATGAACTACGGGCTGAAGTGAATGAAATTAAAGCAGCGTTACAAAAATTACAATAAGCATAAATAGGCACGTTCTCGAGGATATAGTATACTTATACTAATGCTAATGAGAGAACGTGCCTATTATTGTTTGAGAGGTGTTGTATGAAACTAAAAAGTATTTTGTTAAGTTTGGCTATGGCAGTCGCTTTCACCATGCCTATTGATGCGGCGCAATATACTGTGCCTGAAGGACAGCCGCCTGTGCCAGGGGCTGATGCAAGTATTCCGGATAATGCATATCAGAACTATCGTTATGATAAGACTCGTAATATTCTCACTGCTGATTACATTAAGAAATTAGAAGATTATAATAATAAAATTGATGGGGAGGTTCTTGAGAAGAAAGGTACTGTAGAGCAAGCAGAGCAATTAAAAAAAGCCTATGCAAAGTATTTGGATTTAATTATGCATGAATCCACCGCAATTTTATTACACGAAGGTGACTATAAGGCTAAAGTGACATTGCCTATTTCAGTGGTAGAAAGTTATTTTGAGGACTTGAATAAAAAGGGGAAAGGCTCCTATGTTTTTGAACATAGTGTTACTGCTGGTCTAGTAGGTACTAATGAACGAGTTGAAGACTCAGGATTTAATAAAAATGCCCAACGTAAAGGGGAATTTATCTATCCGGGCATTAGTAAAGGCTATTGGGGAATAAGAGAGCAATATGCGAATGGAAATCTACCTATAATGTATGCTGCCGTTACTTTTGATAAATACCCAAATCAGACGTACATGGCAATCCTAGGTAATAAGAATCAACCTATTACAAAAAATCTAGAGGCTACAATGGCTAATTTTGTAATCCCTTCTCTTCAACCATTAGAGAACTTAGATAATATTAGTGATGCTATTACATGGGATAATCTGACTTATCGATTACCTAAGGGGATGACTTTAGATATTGTAGATAAAAGCGATGATTTTCAAGGTCGCGTGTATGTTGGGGATGGTATGAAACTCGTTGTTGCACGGAGCCCTTTAGTTGATAAGGGAGAGTCGATACAACTATATACTAAGACTGTTTTAAACCACTTTTTCTATAAAAAGAATCCAACATTATTAAATGATAGACCTCTTCAAGCAGCTTTAATATGGAATAATGGCGTTCCTTCTTATCTTCTAGATCAATATAATCCAGGTAAGAAATCTCGTATTTACCAACTGATAAAAGATGATAAATATGAATATTATATTTTCCTTACCTATGAAGATGGTAAAAATAAGTATAGCCATATTGAACTACGCAATATAATGGAATATTTAGACTTTGGAAATGCGAAGCAACTAAGACAAGCTAGGAATAAGAGATTAAAGAAATAAGAAAAAGACCATACTTTTGGTACGGTCTTTATGGGCTGGCCTTTGGGGCATTAGTAGCGCTTATTTATCTTGGAAAAGACAAATAGCCCTCCGTTGCCTAGTGTAACTAGATAACTGAAAGGCCATTTCTCAAGATTCTTTGTTTTTAGAGATGAGCCTGACGTTACGACTCGTCTGACTATCTATTTATATTATAGTAAGGTTATGATATATCGTCAAATCATGATGAATGCCTGTATGGCATATAGTTTGATGATGTCGTCGTAACATAAGAAAACTCCTATTGGTTTAACCGATAGGAGTTTTCTCTTTAGTGTATTCTTCTAGAATATTCTTTTAGCGTATTCTTTTACATTATTCCTTTAAGTTATCAGGAATTGCCGGTGGAGCCGGTGGTTTACCCATGGATCTTTCAATGAACACCACAGCCACAAAGACGATGAGGCTGACGATGGAACCGAAGATGATGGACATGATGCCGTATGGGTTGCCCACGAATTCCCAGTACACGCCTGCTATAGAGCCGAGCACGATAGACCAAATGCCAGCGCCAGCTGTTGCATTTTTCCAAGTGAGGCCAAGTAGGAATGCGGCGAATGGGCCAGCGGATCTCATGGTGAAAGCAAATACGAGCATCGGAATGATGGCTTTACTTACGAGAGAGATAACGATGGCAATTATGCCGAGGAATAGGACGCATAGACGGCTATAATTTGTGAGCTGAGCGTCAGAGAGGCTTTTACCAAAATGATGTTCCACAATATCCTTAGTAAATACAGTAGCGGCGCCTAATAGGTCGCCTGCGCCGGATGAAAGCGTGGCCGATACGACAGCGGCCATAACGAAGCCCGCCATTACTGGAGGCATGAGGTTAAGGGCAACTGTTGCCACCGCGTTGTTCGCTTCGATGTTCGGGAACTCAGCCAATGCTACGAGGCCCAACACAGCAGGAACGAAGGCAAATAGAGCCATGATAATACCACAAATGATGGAACCAAGAACGGCTGTTTTTTCGTCCTTCGCGGCGAAGTACCGTTGTACGGATTCTTGGCCTGTGGAGAAGGTCATGAAGTACATGATAATAAGGCCGATGATGGTTTTCCAACCAACCTTAGTAAAGCCGAGCTGCTCAGGTGGCAGTTTTGCTACTACCGATTCCCAGCCGCCCACATTGTGCAATACGAAGGGCACAGCGAGGGAGAAGCCCCCAACAAGAACGAAGAAATGGATAACGTCCGTCATCGTTACGCTCCACATGCCGCCGGACATGGTGTAAATTACGAGTACCGCGCCGCAGATGAGGATAGCTAGCTCTGTTGAAAGTCCAGTGAGAACGCTAATAATAGTTGCTGTCGCTGTAATCTGTACGCCTGCTAGTGTAATTGTGGCAAGCATGGACAGAATGGATGTAATTAAATGGCTAGAGCCACCGAAGCGACGACCGATGATTTCTGGCACTGTTGTTGCCATAGCACGACGCAATAGCGGTGCGATGAAAGCAACGAGAATAACCCCAATCCCTGCAGATACTACGTACCAACCTGCAGATAGACCCCAAGAACCATACGCTTTCGCGGCTACACCAACGGTACTCCCGCCACCGATCTCCGTAGCTGCTAACGTGCCTGCCGTCATAAGAACCCCAATACGACGACCTGCGAGTAGATAGTCAGTACTATCTTTTACACGAATATGACAATACACGCCGACCAATAAGTTCAGTAATAAATAGGCACAAACAATGACCCATATAATAGTTAAAGCGTCCATATGCCACCTCCTAAACTACAAACTAGTTAGAGACACATACTAAATCACCCTTACTACTTGCGGTGCATATATCAAGTATAGTTTAATTATCCATAAAAACTGGAGAAAATACAAAGAGGAGTTTCTTGATACATTGGAGAATGTATATATATTAGGAACTAAAAAAAGCCCGTTAATACGGGCTTTTTCTATGCATTCTTTTGAAGCACTTGTGGCGCTTATTTGTCTAGAAATAGCAAAATAGCCCTTCGTTTCTTCGGAAATTAGATAAAACGAAAAGGCCATTTCTACATGTTTCATTTAGTTTAGAGATGAGCCTGACGTCACTACTCGTCTGACTATCTACTTATATTATAGGGATAAAGATATATATCGTCAAATTGAGATAAACCTTATAAATACTAAATATATACGAAACCCATAAATACTAAATATATACAAAAAGCTTATATATGCTGAATTATAAAATTATTAATAATAGGCACAGTTTTATTTGCATAGTATACTTATGCTAATAAGGTTGTGCTTATTTTGTTGTAATGTGAGAGAAGAAAAAGAGAGGGTTTTATGTTACGTAAAAGTGTAATTATGATGGCAGTAGCAACTGCTTTCACCATAAATGTAAGTGCTGTACAGATCGAAGTGCCAGCCGGGCAGCCGCCTATGCCTGGAGCAGATACGAGCATTCCTGCCAATGCGTATGAGAATTATCGTCATATTAATGAGGTAGCGGAGAAAAAAGCAGAGTCATTTAGTCAATTTATAAAATCAAAGCCTACAAATCCTCCATCTTCCTTCGATAAGCTAAATTCGGAACATCCTGGTTTTGCTAAGGCTTTGGAGCTTGCAGATTATTCGCAGTCTACAGTGGTATTGATTCATGAAGGGGATAAAAATATCAGATTATCCGTGCCAAATGTTAGCTTCCGCGGTGATGTGATAGAATCTGAGGCTGGAAAAGGGCCGTTATTTGCCGTTCAAAGTCTCAGTACATTTTTAGTAGTAGGACCACCTCATGGGAAAGAGCTTAGTAAATATGCTGAAGGTGAAGGAAAATATAATTATCCAGGGTTGAGGAATGCATCTTGGAAGTTCATGTCAAACAATTCTCGCATAATGTATACGGAATTCACTCCGGATGATACAAAGACAACATATGGAGTTACTTATGGTGGATGGGTTAATACAGAAGATCCATATCAAGATAAAGCACCTGAGGTGGTGATGAGTAATTATATTATTCCATCCATAGAATCCTTATCTAGCTTGGATAATTATAGCCAAATTGAGCATTGGGGCAATTATAGTTATCGTATTCCCAAAACGGCTAAGTTGATCAGTGAAGCCGTCGAAGATGGGGTGTATGATGTGAGACTATATGAAGATACAGGAGCTAAAATACGGGTAATACGTAGCTCAATTAAGGACAAAAAGAAAGATGTAACGATTATTAAGATCCCAATACTATATTTTTTACATAAATATGGTGATTTAGAAACACCCACACAATACGCAGTAGTATGGAATAATGGGATTGCAGGTTCTTTGGTTGATTCCTATAAGCCTAATCATGAATCCTATCTCCGTCATGTTGTGAGAGATTCTGTTTACGTTTACAGCTATCGTATTAATTATGATGAAAGTAAAACGTCTTATACACATAAACAGCTAAGAGATATGATCGAATACGTAGGCTTTGATGATGCGGCAAAGTTACGAAAAGAGTCACAATGGCGGGAAGAAGAGGCATATAAGGAGAGACTTGAAAATAGTTCCATCTTTAGTTCATGGTATATGGGATGGATTAAGCTATTAAGTAAATAAGCCGTATTTGACTATTTAGTTTGAGAGAGGTTTTTATGATTCAACGTATTTTGATGCTAGCCCTTGTGTTGTTAGCTTTCACCATGCCCACAGAGGCAATTACCTATCAAGAGTTGAAAACATCACCACAGTTTAAGTTAGTTCATACTCGATCGATGAATGGTCCCATGGAGAGTGGTGGCTTGTATATCTATTTAAACACCTATTCTATTGAAGCTCTTCGCTATGCACCGCCACAGTATTCCTTGCGTGGGACCTACTATGTTGTGATGGATACGTCTTATCAATCTACTATCGATGAGAGACAGCTTACCGTGGATTATGATACAAACTATTCGTTAGCGACCCTTATTCATTCGTCTCGTATAATGAACCCAAGTCCATCTATGATGGCTTTGATTGAGGCTAGTGAAAGTAAGTCTGGTTTAGCTATGACAGAGGTGGAGGTGGCGAAGTATACCTTTGATGGGGCGACGAAGCTAATGCATTATGTGAATGATACGCGTAAGTTCCCACTTAATCGTAATAACACTATTATGTATGATATAGCGGATGCTATGTTTATGTCCGTGTATCAACAGCATTTTGATGATATTGTGGTACAGTGAGGTGGACGATGAAACGCATGTATTTACTTTCACTATGGTTATTAGCCTGCCTCGTATTGCCCATGAAAGGGCAAGCCGTATCACAAGCTGAGTTATTAAATCCGGGTCGATATCTACATGTCAACTCTAGCGTTGGCTCTGGTCGTGGTGACGGCAAATACTTGGATCTTAGTTCTATTAAAGCTATAGATGCACCCGATGGTCATCGACGTGTAGAAGCGACTATTTATGTGTTAATGCCTGCGGCTAATTTGATTCAAGGTATTCATCTTACGTATGATTACCAATTGAGACAGTCTTTGCGTCATTTAATTAATGCTCATAATCAAGCTCTAAAACAAGGCAATAAGATACCGTATATCTCTATTTGGCGTGCAAAACAAGGGAACTCAGGAATCACTGGAACTGTTAATGATGGCGGTACCTATTATAATGATGGACAGATTCGCCAACAACGTGTATATAAAGAAAATCTAAATGCTATGATTCTACCTGCTGATTTTGGTGATGAAAAATATAAATTGCCTAATTTGCTCTATCAAAAAGCATATGGTATAGCTTATGACGATGAGACATAATAAATTATTGATAGTATTAGAATGGTCAGAATCGAGGATAGACTTAGATTAATGATTAAACTTATTTTTTGGTTTCTGTTAAAGTTTGTACTTTTACTTATTTGGGGAGCCTCTATTTGGGGGATTTATACATTACTGTACGATCGATATGTATTAGAAGCATATCCATTAAGAGATTATGTGCCGGTATTGATTTTTTGCTTTGGGAATATTTGGGTTTTACCATGGGTAATTTTATGGTATGAGAAACTATATCCTGTGTTTGATAAACCGAAAATGTATTATAGAGTGAAAGCATGGTTCATTTCTTTAAAAGAACAATCTACCGTGGGTATGTGTATATATAGTTGTATAGATTTTTTAATAAAGTTATGTCTAATAACGTATGGCACTATGGTTGTTTTAGCTAGTTTTATTTTGGCTGGTGTTATATTAGTTATTCCTCTGCTTATAATTCTTGGATTGATATTTCGTTAGCTTTTGAAAGCTTTTGAACACGCATATTTTATTTCTGATACGCTCTAAACCTATTTACACAATGCAAAAGCCAAACTATTCATATTTAGAAATAGCTTGGCTGTTGTCATTGCTTTTGGAGCCTTAGTAGCCCTTATTTGCCTTGCAAAAAGCAAATAGCCCTCCGTTGCCTAGTGTGACTAGATAACTGAAAGGCCATTTCTTCATGCTTTTGTGTAACTAGAGATGAGCCTGACGTTAGGACTCGTCTGACTATCTACTTATATTATAGAGTTAAAGATATATATCGTCAAATGGAGATAAACATTATAAGTACTAATAGAGATAATCCCTTTACATTTTAAAATATAAAATTATTAATAATAGGCACAGTCTTATTTGCATAGTATACTTATGCTAATAAGGTTGTGCTTATTTATGTTGTAAATGTGAGAGAAGAAAAGAAGAGAGGGTTTTATGTTACGTAAAAGTATAATCATGATGGCATTAGCAGCTGCTTTCACCATGAATGTAAGTGCTGTACAGATTGAAGTCCCTGCTGGACAGACACCTATGCCAGGGGCTGATGCAAGTATTCCGGCCAATGCGTATGAGAATTATCGGGCCGGTAGTTTGAGTAATGTAGGGGCTAGTGATGTTATAGAGTTACATTCTAAATCTGAAAAGCGTATGGAAATGTATGCAACTGACTGGGGTCTAACACGAGATGAAGTTAATCAGATAGCAAGCGATTCTAAAAAGATGATGGATTTGCTTGTTAATGAATCTACTGTTGTGTTGTTGCATGATGATCGTACTAATATCCGAGCATCTGTTCCTGGACTACTATTAGCAAGTAAATATTATCCAAAACGCAGTGATGGTGAACGGTTATCTATTGTAAGAGAGAATTCCATGTTTTTTGCAATCGGCACGAAGCCGAATTATGATGATGCTTTACGTAAACTAAAATCAGAGCGAAAAGGGGAATTCATATATCCTGGTATTTCACATGGCAAATGGGCTATTGAAACAGAGTCTTTCGGTGAAAATACGCCTGCTATGGTTGCCGTAGTTGGCTTAGATAGTCAACCAAATAAAGAGTATATGATAGGGCTTAGCTACAAAAATCAGCCGGTTACCGATAAGCTAGAGCGCGTTATGAGTAATTATGTGATTCCATCGATTCGCTCTTTAGATGATATGGATCATTATAGTGAAAGTGTCAACTGGGATAATCTCATATATCGTATTCCTAAAGGACTTACACTAATAGGACAGAAATCGTTAAAGGACTCTGCCGAAATGAGAGACTATCGTGGATTAGGTATGCGACTTATTGTGGCTAAGAAGCCTGTAAAAGTAGATGATAAATATATGTATTCTTTTATTAACGAAATTTCAGAAGTAAAGCCAGAAAGTCAAATTATAGGTGATGTACCTATCCAATCAGCATCTGTTTGGAATAATGGTGTTCCTAGTTTTTTGGTAGATAACTATCAACCAGGCAAAAAGTCTTTAATGCATCGATTTTTACGAGATGACAAGAATGTATATATTATGAGTTTAGTTTATACTGATGGAGCTATACCATATTCTCATATTCAATTGCGTAATACAGTAGAATATTCTGACTTTGCAAATATTGAAACATTGAGAAATAAAGTAATTCGCATTCAAAGTCAAGAAAGAATGTAATACGAAAATTATTTTCATATTAGTGAAAATGCCTAAAAAGAAGCCTGATGCAGATCCAAGCTTTAATCCGTGGTATATGAAATGGATTGAAATATTAACTCAATAAGAACTTTAGTGTTAAAGTTTTTATGGTATTAGATAGGAGAGAGGCAATGAGTAAACTCAAGTACATCAAAATTATATTAGTGCTTTTGCTTAAGGCTTATCTTGTTTATCTATGGATTAACTTTGTAGAGACCTTTACTCAGCTACTCTATTATATTTATGTATTGAAAGCATCTTCATTGGAGCAATTCGGTCTATTTCTATTCTTTCTCTTTGGTAATATATGTTGTATTCTGTGGCTTGTTTTATGGTGTAAGCGATTACCGCCAGCTTTTAACAAACCAAAAATATATTATAAAACTAAAGACTGGATACGATCTAAGAAACAAGAAGCACCTATCTATAAAGTTCTATTTGGTAGTTTACTTCTTTTGTTAAAGCTATATCTTGTAGTGTATATCTTAATTGCTGTCTCTACTGTTTTAAGCATTCCATTGATAGATTATTAGTATTCTATCAAACGTTAAATTAACTAAAAAGCTGAGCTGCTATGTTGATTAAATTGCTCAGCTTTTATTAGTTTATTCGTATATTTATATAATACAATGCTTATTGTATCGCATATTAGTTCGTTCTATAATAGTCTTAGGATAGTTAGATGAGGTTGGGCCTCTCTTCGTTTTTGAAGGGAGGGATAAGTCTATGAGTGATTATGAAATAATCATGCTCCTCTTACAAGTACTGGCTGTTGTCATTGCTTTTGGAGCCTTAATAGCGCTTATTTGTCTCACAAAAGACAAATAGCCCTCCGTTACCGCATGGTAGCTAAGTAAACAGAAAGGCCATTTCCTAAGTATTTTGATTTTCGAGATGAGCCTGACGCAACTACTCGTCTGACTATCTACTTATATTATAGAGTTAAAGATATATATCGTCAAATTAAGATAAACATTATAAGTACTAATAGAGATAACTCCTATACAATCTAAATTATAAATGATAAATAATAGATAATAGGCACAGTCTTGTTTGCATAGTATACTTATGCTAATAAGACTGTGTTTATTTATTTTGTAAATGTTTAGAAATATGAGAGGATATATGTTACAGCGATTTTTAATAACGCTAGGGCTTATGCTAGCTTTCACCATTCCAGCCCAAGCAATCACGATTGAGGAGCTCACGTCTCAGCCGCAGTTCAAGCAGGTGTCTCAGTTTGTGTCAGATATTCCTAATGTAGACGAGCGTGGCGCGTCCTATATTGACGTGAATACGGTGAAAGTAATCGGTTTTGAGCCGCCTATTTATACGATTAAGGCGACTGTATATAAAGCGTATCAATGGAATGATGAGAAAGTGATTACCGTTAAGGATATGACTTTCACCTATGACATTAGCAATTCAGCAGCTAGCAAGGCCTATCGGGCGCAACAGCAAGGGGCAATGGCGATTAATACTGATCCGAATATGAATGGAGATATGTGGTCTAACTCAGGGATTATGCGCGATGAAGAGGAAATCAGTCGCTTTGGTTTTGATGGAACGCCTTGGCCTATCCATCGAGGGGCCTTCCTGCGCAGACCTGTTGTGAAAGATTCTCTAAATAAAGAGTTTTACGATATCGCTGATGCGGTGTATTATGAAGTATATAAAGAACATTTTGATGAGGTTATTGTTAAGTAAATTCTATGTGCGGAGGTTCTTATGAAACCATTTGAAACGAAGGATTATAAGGCATTTACTATGTTCGAGGATCGTTGGGCGCTGGTTACAGCAGGTACACTTGAGGATTTTAATACGTGTACCGTTAGTTGGGGTAGCATGGGCAACGTATGGGGCCCTAATGGTGGCGATATTTCTACGGTGACAGTGTATATCCACCCAGCTCGTTATACCCAAGAATTCATGGCAAAATACGATACCTTTACTGTTAGTTTCTTCCCTGAAAGCCATCGCAAGGCCCTTGGTTATTTAGGTTCTCATTCTGGTCGCAACGAAGATAAGGTGGCTAACTCTGGGCTAACACCAGTGGCGGCAGGGAACGGTGTGACTTTCAAAGAAGCAGATTTAACATTTGTATGTAAAAAACTGTATGAACATCAATTTGATGAAGCTCATTTGGCAGATAGCGTAAAGGAATATTATGCAGCGAATCCGGCTGCGTATACCCAAGCTGGTAAAGATCGTTGGGAACCACACTATATGTACATCGGCGAAGTAGTTGAGGCTATAGAGAAATAGACAATCCATTTAATACACAAAAAAGGCAGCCCTTAGGAGCTGCCTTTTTTGCATTGTTTATCAAAAGAAAGTGAGACGGTATTTACTACCTGTATTTATAATAACATAGGGCATGGGCATAAAATGCCACATAATATTGATACAAATTCTTAGTTTTAATTTTAGTTCTTTATTTTGGTTTTTATGTTACTTTGTATGCCGCATTTTTCTAAGGGATTTATCAAAATAAGTCATAATTTTGATGAAAAATTAGTATATATGAGTCGATAGTGAGGGATAGCTTATATAGTGGGTTCCTTCAGTGAGAACTACTATAAATTGTATATTTTAGCAAAATTTTGTGAATTTTAACCCCACAAAAAGGTCAAAATCTGATATAATAATAGTATCAAAAACAACTACGCGAATGCGTAGTTTTCTTATTTTGTGTTTGGTATAGGTAGTCCCATGAGTGTAGTGAAGCCCTTATTATGGCTATTAGAACCGTATATCGTATATAAAGCCTATTTGTGGGCCCTCCGCTTTATAGCACATCCAGTGACGTGGGAAGGCGAAATAGATTTGTTCTCCTTGACCTTAACGATGCTGCTCATTCTTGATGCGGTGGCGTTACCATTGGTCATTTTATATTGCCCTAGCTTAAATCCTGGTAAGCGACTTCCTAATTGGATTCATCGTTTAGGTACGCCTATCTACATCGTTCACAATTGGCTAGATGGCAAGGTTGGCGGCGGTACGTCTACGCCGATTGTATGGTTACGCAAAACCTTACATTCCCTATTGTTATTTATCTATTTGCTAATCCCGCTCTACGTAGGTGGTCATCTCGTGATGGGCCTCGTAGTGGCTCTCATGTATGATGTCCTCGTGTGGGCACATGGAGGTGTGTGATGGCGACTTGCGAGTGGCCTACAACGCCTTTGTATCAGGCCTATCACGATCATGAGTGGGGGCGGCCTATTCATGATGATCGGTTGCAGTTTGAACATCTCTGTCTTGAAAGTCTTCAATGTGGCCTCAGCTGGCTTACGATTTTGAATAAACGAGATATTATCCGAGGCTGCTTTGATCATTTTGATATTGATACGGTTGCTAGTTATGGTGAAAGCGACGTAGAGCGAATCTTACAGACTGAGGGGATGCTCAAGTCTCGCCCTAAAATTGAAGCTATCATCAATAATGCTTCTGCTTTTAAAGATATTCAAAATAAATTTGGTTCGTTTTGCAACTATATCTGGGCTTTCACAGACAATAAAACTATTATTTATGAAAGCCACCCTGATGGAAATGTACCTGCGAAGAATGGCTTGTCCACGCGGATTAGTAAGGACCTAAAGAAACGAGGTTTTAAGTTTGTAGGCCCTGTTACCATCTATTCCCACCTGCAAGCTAGTGGTCTCATCAACGATCACGGCAAGGACTGTCCTTGTTTTGACGATATTAATGCAAATGCTGATATTATTCGACTACCTGTGGATGGTGAGAATTAATATAGTTCTTATTATTCTGTATTTAGCGTTATATTTCTTTACTTGCTTTTCAATGTCTGTTGTAACGTATTCATATAATGATTAGTTAACAATAGTTTTTATACATAATTCATTTTACAAAGTTGAATTTGTGTTAAACCGCACCTTAAGGTGTATACTATAGTCGATGGAAAGATAGCGTTCCATCATATGTCGGCCCGCTTTATATACAAACACATATATTCTCTCTCTCCAAAGCGGGTCTCTCATATACTTCTCTCTCAACGCTATAAAATAACATGAAGCCTCTATCCTTAACTGGATAGGGGCTTTTTGCTATATATCGGAATGTTAGATTGTATGTCTCGACAAATTGATTTATTTCGATATAGTTGATATACTGATGATGAAATAAGCATTTACTTTCACAATTTAGAAAGGAAAATATATGATTGGTTTGGGCACGGCCATTAACATTGGCCTCATCATAGCCGGCAGCTTGTGCGGCCTCGCATTTGGTCGGTTTATGAAAGAAAATTTGAAACAGACGCTCATGATGGTGAGCGGCATTATCGTTCTCCTCCTTGGGATGAGCGGCGCCATGCAGTATATGCTAGTTATTGTAAACGGCACGCTGCAAACGACGGGGCCTATGCTCATGATTATTAGCATGGTGGCAGGCGCTGTAATTGGCGAGCTTATCGACCTTAACCGTTGGATTACTGTTTTTGGTGACTGGGTGAAAGCAAAAACTGGCAACACTGGTGATCCGCAGTTTACGCACGCTTTTATTACAGCGTCCCTTACGTTTACCGTGGGGGCCATGGGCGTACTAGGCTCTATTCAAGACGGCTTGACGGGTAACTACCAAACGCTATTGTTGAAAGGCATTCTCGACGGCATCATCGTTATGGTTATGGTGTCCTCTATGGGCAAGGGCGCATTGTTCTCCTTTATTCCTGTGGGGATTACCCAATGGATTATTACAGCTATGGCTCACATCGCTGCGCCTCTAATGACGCCGAGTGCTATCGATAACCTGTCCTACGTGGGATCTATTCTGATCTTCTGTGTCGGTATTGACCTCATCTGGCCTGGTAAAATCCGTATTGCTAACCTATTGCCAGCCATCTTTGTGGCTATGGGCTTAACATTCTTGCTGTAAATCATACTATAAATAGCATTATAAGAAACCTATATTCTCTAAACCTTTGATATGTACCTTGTACATGAGGTGGAGGATATAGGTCTTTTTATTTTCTGAAATTATTTTGTAATAAAATAACTTATGATATTTCTCCACTCAATCAAGTTAATGACATCCCTCAACCCAATTAAGTTGATAGATATAGATCCTTACGTTCCGAAATAGGTGACCAATAGAGTCACTGCCAAAGTAGGATTTGGCTGGTATTACCTAGAAATCTTTTACCGAAATCGCAAGCAGAATAATTCTAATCCCAATCTACCTGTTATTCAGGTAGATATTATTGAATTATACCTGTTTAACAGGTATAATCAAAGGAGAGATTCTATGATTATCGGATTTAAGGAGATAAAAGTATGAAGGAACTAATCCCAGTACCTAAAATGAGTGAGGTTCTACATGAAGAATTTATGCAACCATTGGGGCTAAGTGCGTACCGTGTTGCGAAGGATATTATGGTTCCTGTATCACGAATACAAGAAATTCTTCAAGATAAACGAAAAATTACGGCAGATACAGATTTACGATTGTGTAAATATTTTGGCATGTCTAAAGGGTTTTTCTTAAGATTGCAGATGGATTTAGATTTGCTTGAAGCAGAGGATACAGAGGGATTGCAAGCTGATTTAAAAAATATTATATGTATTACAACTCAATCTATTGCTGATTGATAATTTTCGATATATTTGGTACACTTAATCTATAAATAAATCGTTATAACATTATGTATTACTATAAGGAGACGCTATGTTATTCGTTGAATATCCTAAATGCACAACATGCAAAAAAGCAAAGAAATTCTTAGATGATCATAATATTAAATACACAGATCGTGATATTAAGTCTGAAAACCCTACAGCTGAAGAAATCGCCGCATGGTACCCACAATCTGGTAAAGACTTGAAAGCATTCTTTAATACTTCCGGTATGATTTATCGTGAACAACAATTGAAGGATAAATTGCCAAACCTTAGTGAAGAAGAAAAACTAGCTTTATTAGCATCCAATGGTATGCTCGTAAAACGTCCTATCTTGGTTCTTGAAGACAAAGTTCTAGTGGGCTTTAAAGAAGCAGAATGGATTGAGGCGTTGAAGCTCTAATTTCATATTAGTTAACCGAAAGAACAGGTCCCTAAAAGCCTCCAAAGCGAGCTAAGTCGTTTTTAGGGACCTGTTCTTTCTACATCTAATAAAGAAATTAGAGCTATCAACTAATACCTCTTAGTATTAAGTCATTTTTAGAGATAGGGGCTTTTCTTTTTATATGAAATTAGCATCTTTAACTAGGGCCTATTGAAGTGTTTCCAAAGCGAGATAAGTCGTTTTTAGGGATCTGTTCTTTTTACATCTAATAAAGAAATAAGAGCTTTCAACTAGAGCTTTAAAGGGAGAGGTCATTTTTATGAATTTACTTTTTCCTATTTTGTAATGGAAATGCAGTTCTTTATTATTTATCAAAAAAATTAATTTGTATATAGTTTGTATGTTTTGTATAATATTTACATTGTAGATATACCCCTATGGGTACATAGAGGCTACATTACCTCAGGTATAAAAAAGTTTACATTACCTCAGGTATAAAAAAGTTTACATTACCTCAGGTACAAAGTGTTTTAAATCACCTTAGGTACAAAGTGATTTAAATTACTTTAGGCACAGATCGTTTTAAATTGCTTAAGGTATAAAGCGTTTTGAATTATTATTGTGTTGTTTTGTGTTTTATTTCCGGAGTAAGTAAGGCCGGTTCTAGTGTATAGAGAGGTCCATATGAAGTTTTTACAGTCTTTATCAGCGCAGGTGTCGCTATTTACGCAAGGTGCTATTTTGGCACTAGGTGTTGTATTTATCCTATTAGATGTAATCACAGAGGTGCTAAATCCCGTTATAGATTTAGCGTGGGTAACGGTTCTAGTTTGTGGTTTACCACTATTTATTAACAGTGTTCAAAGTATTTGGGAGCGTTTAGAGATCCATGCTAATTTCCTCATTGTAGTGGCCATGGTGGCGCTCATTTCCATTGGCGATTATCATACGGCGGCCTATGTGGGGCTCATCGTACAGGCTGGTTTCTTCTTGGAGCAGCTTATTACGGGTGAGTCACATTACACTGTAGATGATGATATGCTTCCTATGATGCCATCTCAACTAGTGGCATTGCGTCAAGGTATCAACAACTACTCATCGGTTATTGTAGTGGCCGTGTTGTTATTGTCTATGGGTTCCTTTGCATTGACACAGGATTTCATACATACTGTAACCTTGTTATTGGTACTATGCCCATGTTCCTTGGAACTTATTTTAGTAGCGCTCATGATGGGGTCTCTTGTGGATGACGCATCTCCTGTATCGGAGCTTTCAAAAGTAACAAAGCAGTCTCATTTAGGTCTACTCATCGTGTCCATTGTGTTCCACGTTGCCATCATCGGTGCTGGTGTATTTGGTCTTATCGATCCTGTTACGGCCGTTGCATTGCACGGTTTGGCACGACTGGGTCTCGTATATAATTTGAAAGTTCTTAATAGTTCTTTATGTATTGCATAATATAAAAAAATCCCCTAGTAACCATGTGTTACTAGGGAATTTTTATGTTCATACAACAGCTAGTTGTAGATTATTCTTTTGCTTGGGATTTGTCACCAAGTGTGAGAAGTAGGAATACGATAGCAAGGATACATGCACCAACGAGGGCTACGAAGCCGCCATCCCAACCATAAAGGTCAACCATGAGACCCATGAACGCACCAGCACCAGCGGAACCGATGAGGTAACCAAGAAGGCCTGTAAGACCAGTAGCGCCACCTGTTGCTACACGTGGTACCATGTCTGCTGCTTGAAGGCCGATCATCATAACAGGACCGTAGATGAGGAAGCCAATAGCGATAAGTGCTAAGTTATCGATAAGGATATTGCCTGCTGGGTTGAACCAGTAAACAAGGATTGCCAAGATAACGAATAGCATGAAGCAGATCGTAGCTGGAGCACGACGGCCGCGGAATACGCGGTCACTCAAATAGCCGCTTACGAGCATGCCTGGAATACCAGCCCATTCGTATAAGAAGTAAGCCCAACGGGAACCTTCTTTTGTAAAGCCTTTCACAGCAGTCAAATAAGTAGGCGCCCAGCTTACTACGCCATAACGGATGAAGTATACAAAGATATTTGCGATTGCAAGATACCATAAGTATTTGTTATGCAAAATATATTTGTAGAAGATTTCTTTGAAAGTAGTTTTATTTTCATCTTTTACTTCAGTTGCTACTGTTTCGTGTTTATATTCCTCAATAGGTGGCAAGCCACAAGATTGAGGTGTATCTTTCAACAAGAAGAATGTAACCACAGCTAAAACGATAGAAATAAGAGCAGGGAAGAAGAAAATACTATGCCATGTACCAAATAGATAGATACCTAACGTAGCAAGAGGTGCGATAATACCGCCACCAAGATTGTGGGATACGTTCCACCAAGACCACCAAGCACCGCGTTCAGAACGGGAGAACCAAGTTACCATATTTTTCGCATATGGAGGATAGCCCATACCTTGGAACCAACCATTTAAGAATGCAAGCACACACATGATAGGAATACTGCTTAACACACCAGGTAAGGTGCCGAATAATAACATAACTAAAGCACTGAGCAATAGACCTACTGTGGAGAAGTATTTTGGGTTAGAGCGGTCAGACGCATTACCCATGACAAATTTACTTATGCCGTATGCTACGGATAAGAGGGTCATGACAATACCAAGATCCGCTTTAGTGTAGCCGTACTCAGCAATCATGTACGGAACAGCTAAACTAAAGTTTTGGCGGATCAAATAGAATGTAGCATAACCAATAAAAGTACCTGCAAAGACTTCTTTGCGAAGACGTTTGTAGGTGGAATCGATTTGCCCCTCTGGTAATCGTTCAATATGAGGAGCAGGAGAGAAAATCGACATCATCACACATCCTTTCTACAAAATGCCATTGTAATCATACCATGTATGACCAAAAGTCGACTATATTTTATTTTTAATTATGATAAATAGTTATTTTAACGCACCATTATGGGGCTAGCGCATAGGCTGCAGAACATTAAAATATCTTCTATTTAAAAATCCATTTGATTATCAAGATACATGAACGATGCGCCAGCCCTTAAGAAATTTGATGTAGGTATCGACATGGGCGGTGTAGGCAGTGATATTGCTGTAGAAGCAGCAGATATCGTTCTTGTAAAAGCAGCTCGTAAACGCGTCTTTGAAGGGTAATTAAAATTCATCCACTGATTTGATTGATAAGGCGTCATGAGCTAAAACGTAATATAATCAATAAAATAGCGCTATCAATTCCGATAACAACTCTGTATGAGTAGTGGAATTGATAGCGCTTTTATAGTTAGAGAATTACTTGTTTCGTATTCAATTAATTATCTTATAGGCTTAGTTGTAGGTAAACTATATTGTTAATCCACATATGTCACTTTGTAGCCTTTTGGCTCGATTTCACGGCGGTTAAGGCCGTTTGGTAAGTCTGGATAGCCGATAGCCAAGCTAGCGTAGACTTTTTCGTCTTCTCCAAGGCCTAGCTCACGCATTTTAGCTTGGATGCGTTCGTTGTCTTGAAGATGGCGGATTTGGTTAACCCAGCAGCTGCCAAGGTCGAGCTCGTTGCAAGCAAGCATCATGTTTTGCATTGCACATGACACGTCAGCAAAGTTGTTGGCATAACTTGGTTTGCTAGCCAATACGATAAGTACAGGCGCGCCATAGTTAAATACAAACTTGCCTTCTGCGGACATTTTGATGATATTCACCATGTAAGGTAATGTATTTTCTGTAATCGGCATTTTGCCGTATTCCTCTTGAACGAGTGTTACTAACTCATTGAGTACATCTTGGTTCGTAATAACCATGAAATGTGTCAATTGTGTATTACCGCCAGATGGAGCACGGCGGCCAGCATCGAGGACTTGATCGATAAGTTCTCGAGTTAATTGATCAGCTTTAAATTTACGCGTACTATGACGTGTTTTGATACATTCTAAGGTGTTCATATAGTCCTCCTATTATTAATCCGCTTTATATTGTATTTCTTTTATTATACTATATGACATAAATCTAGAAAGAAATTTAGAATGAGATTTAGAATAAGATTTAGAAAAATCTCTAGAAGGGATATGCTAAACGTCTTGAAGAAGCCATGTCCGCATGTGGTATTGAATTCTAATATAAAAAAATTTTGTTAATAGGTTCACAGTTATATGGTGTGATTTCTGCCCATAAATTCTATAGATTTACTTATTTTTTTAATAAAAAAGAAAAAATATATTAATTAATTGACAAATTTAAAAATATCTGAACAAAGTAGATTTTTTACGTTGACTGCTTGCTGTAGAATTGTGTACAATTAATTTGTAGATTATTGTGTGCATATGGAGGTAGAATATGGCAGAAATTGGCGTGCTCGAAGGTTATAAACATAAAGAAGATGTTCCAGATTTCGAATATTTAAAATTAGAAAATCAGTTGAGCTTCCCACTTTATGTAGTGGCGAAGGAGATTGTTAATGCATATCGCAGTCACTTAGATCCTTTGAATTTGACATATACTCAATACATTGTAATGATGGCATTGTGGCAATATGGTGACTTATCCGTTAAAGAATTAGGCCAAGTATTGCGCCTTGATTCTGGTACGTTAACACCACTTTTAAAGAAATTAGAAGCTAAAGCATTCTTGAAGCGTAAGCGTAGTCGTCAAGATGAACGTGTCGTTATGGTAACTCTTACTGATAGCGGCAAAGCATTACGTGACGAAGCTGTTCATGTGCCGCGTCGCTTGTCAGAAGCTGCTGGTCCAGTTTTCGACGTAGAAGAAACGCGTCAACTACGTGAATTGCTTAACAAATTATTAGACGCAATCGATAACGCAAATACTAGAACAGCAGGAAATAGTAAGCGCTAATTTAGTTTACTCTGGTAAGATCTCATATGCATACATTTTATAATTTAATATATCTAATATTTTCATAAATGTGATATACTATACATATAACTTATTGTGCTGAGGTCATGTGAGAATATGACCTGATTGTAAATGCCATAATGGCAAAAAAGGAGAGCATTATGAATAAAAATTTATTAGGTGCATTTGTATTAGCTGGTACATTATTAGTTGGTGGTGTTGCTAATGCAGCAAACTGGAATGGTTTAGCTAACTATCCAGAGGTTCCAAATAGTGCAAATGGTGCAGAAACTTATTTCTTTGATAAAGCATCCGCATTCAGTGGTATTGATAGTAGCCGTAACTATGTATTCGGCATCAATGTAGTGAATATGCATAACAACCAATATGGTGAAGCTACATTGTTCAAATACATTGTTCATCCAAGTTTGCATACTGTATATCGTTTTGCTCCAGATGGTCAAGTGTACCAAATCACTCCTGGTTCCAATGAATACAATATGTTCTTGGCTGCTTGGAAAGAAGTATACGGCACTGACTTCTCTTTCCCAGCGTTATAATTTGATGGCCTATGCCGTAATAATTACATAACTATTGCTGGTGAAAGCTCTTGTGGGCTTTCACCAGTGTTGTTTATGGAGGTTTTTATGTCTAAATCTGAATTTGCCCAAGCCTATACGGAGCGTATGTTCCCTGACATTGCAGCACCGGCGGGTTATATTGACCCTGAGTTTGAAGTGTTATTTGATAATTTCGCGTTCGATGAAGTTATTACCGAAGAGGGGCGCAATGTGCCTGCAAAGGATCGCTTCTTGGCTATTCTTGCAACGTTAGTAGGGGCAACTGCTGTTGAGGAATACGCATTGATGTTACCACCAGCACTTAACTTTGGCCTGATTCCCGATGAAGTAATAGAGCTTCTTTATCAAGCTGTTCCATACCTAGGTATCGGTCGTGTGCGCCCATTCTTTAAGGTTACAAATAAGATTTTTGACTATCGTGGAGAAACTGTTACGGATCCATCTCGCAGCACAATTACTGCTGCATCTCGTCTTGAAAAGGGCGTAGAAAAACAGGTGGAAATCTTTGGTGAATCTGTACGTCATTCTTACGAAGAAGGCCCTGAAGATACACGTCACATCAAAAAGTGGCTTGCTAATATGTTCGGCGACTACTACACACGTAAAGGCTTGAGTGTGGCTCATCGCGAAATGATTACATTCTGCTTCTTGGCCGCTCAAGGTGGCTGTGAACCTCAACTAAAGGCTCACGTAGAAGGCAATTTGAACGTAGGCAACAGTAAACAATATTTGATTAACATCGCGTCCCAATGCGTGCCGTACATCGGCTATCCTCGTACCTTGAATGCCCTTCGTTGTATTCAAGAAGGCTACACCGCATGGGAAGCTAAACAATAAGAATTTATGTAATACATCAACGTGTTATGTAATCTATATATGATATATAGTTCATAAACATGTTAGGTAACATATAAAGGAGTTCTATGTTTGATTTAAATCCGATACAGATATTAGCTAGTATTCCCGCTATTATTATCGTTTTTTCTGTCTTTGGATATGCAGAGGCCAAAGTAGCTACCTGGTTTGGCGATCCAACACCTCAGATGGCGGGGCGCCTCACATTATCTCCCTTAGCACACCTTGATTTAATAGGTACTATCTGTATTATTTTAGTTGGTTTTGGCTGGCCTAAAGGAATGGCTATTAATCCATCCTACTTTAAAGATCCACGCCGTGATATGAGCCTACTTGCTTTTGCAGGTCCTATAGCAGGCCTGATTACAGGGTTCGTATTTACTTTCATATACGTACTTTTGGGTAATTTGGATCTTATGCAGTCCCCGGGTTTACCGATGGTTATGCAATACATTATTTTGTATAGCATTGGCCTTTCGATTTTCTGCTTAATTCCATTCCCACCATTACCTGGTTTTAATATCATTTTGCCGTGGCTACCGACAGAATGGCAAATTAAATATTACCAATTAGGGATGATTAACTTGATCTTCTTTATCATCCTTATTAATACACCAATTATTTCTATGGTAATTCGTCCATTGCAACAAACGATTTTCAAAATTTACTTTGCTATCATTGGGACGATTCTATAAATATATTTGGTGAAAGCCTCTACTGTATAGGTGATAAATCTATGGTAGAGGCTTTTTTGTGTTATAAGTATGAACAAAATTATGGCTGCATTTATATTAAAAACTATCGATATAGTTCTTAATATATGATATACTGTGTATAGAAATCGTAAATTTTCGATATATTAATATTACAGTGTATTATTAGATACTATGAATAGAGTAAATTAATCTACTACATCGATATGTAAATCAATACACTAAATCGATACATTAAATTGATACAGTATATAGATATTCAAGTGAATAGAAGAGGAATACATATGGATTTTGAAGAAAACCAAGTGCCAGAGGCAATTCTGGATAAGCTTACAAAGGTGTGTACATGCCGTAGCATTACACGTAAAACGATTAAAGAAGCCATTTTGAATGGTGCTCATACATTTCCTGAAGTAAAAGAAGCAACTCGTGCTGGCACGGGCGCTTGCGGTGGTAAAGGCTGTGGCCCTCGCATCGTAAAGCTTTTAGCTGAAATGAAAGAGCAAGGCAAAATTTAAGGGTAACCGAAAGTTAAGAGTAAGTTCGAACTTGACTCATATAAGAATATGTTTGAACTTAACTCATATTTGAAATTAACTCATATTAAGACTATTACTTTGAAACAATACGGTATGTAATCGTAGGTTTTGAGTAATAGTCTTTTTTTGCCATAACGATGCACGCTATATATTGGCGTTGTTGGGGTTGTCTTTATTATTTGATATACTATACATAATACTTTGTAGAGATTTTGGAGGTATATATGTTTCGACGTATCGTAGCGGCTACGATGATTGGCGCATTGGCGCTTACAACGGGCTGCGGTTTACATAACCCATTTACTTCAAAGGCGGAGCCTGTGACCTATGAATCTGTGGCACAGAGCGAGCTTTCACCAGAGGAAAAGGTGGACAAATTAGTGGCTAACATGTCCGACGCGGACAAGGTTGGTCAATTGATGATGATTGGTATTCATGGCAAGACCTTGAACGATGATGCTAAATTCATGCTCAACGAGTACCGTGTGGGCGGCATTATCCTATTCGACCGTAACATGGAGTCCAAGGATCAAGTTAAGACGCTCATTACAGATATTAACAAGGCCGGTAAAAGTGCCGGTTTAACGCCATTGTTCATCGGTATCGACCAAGAGGGTGGTGCGGTGGCGCGCATGGAGGATCAGCTCATCAAGGTTCCACCTGCAGAAGAGTTAGGTAAGGAACCTATTGAACAAGCGGTATCCTTGGCAAAACAGTCTGGTACGGAATTAAAGGACTTGGGATTCAATATTAACTTTGCCCCTGTAGCGGACTTGGGCTTAACCTATGGTCGTTCCTTTAGCACAAATCCTGATGATGTTGTACGTTATGCCAGTGCTGTAGGCAAGGCCTATGATGAAGCTGGTTTGTGGTATTCTTATAAACACTTCCCAGGCATTGGTAAAACAGATGTAGACTTACATGCGGATACCAGTGTTGTGCCAGTGTCTAAAGAGACTTTGTTGAATGAAGATACGAAAGTATTTGTGGACCTTATTAAGCAGTCTAAACCGAATTCATATGCAATTATGGTGTCCCACGCCATGTATCCTCAAATCGATCCAGATCATCCATCTAGTCTGTCTAAAGCGATTATTACTGATTGGTTGCGCAAGGATATGGGCTATAACGGCGTAGTCGTAACAGACGATATGGACATGGGCGCTCTTGCAAAACACTACACCTTCGGCGATATGGCGGTTCAATCTATTCTTGCCGGTAGCGATATCTTGCTCGTGTGCCATGAGTACGAACACATGCAAGAGGCGTATAATGGTCTTATGAAAGCTGTAAGAGATGGTCGTATCTCTAAAGAACGACTCGACGAATCTGTGAAACGCATCTTGCTTATGAAAATGAATAAAATTTCTTAGAATTTCTTATTTTAAGGAAGGAATTTTAAGAGTATAGCACGAATATAGACAGTGGAAATACTATTCATGGAAGGCGAATCTGAGTTGACACTCAAGGGAGAACTTTGTTATAGTTAATACACAGAGAAACTGTGCGAAACTTACGGGTAACGCGCAACACTCGTCGACTCAAGGGTCGGCGAGTTTTTTTGTTTGTAGGAGGGGTTTATGTCTAAGCCTTTTAAGTCTTTAGATTCCCTATTACGCTTGATGAGAAAACGGAATATTACGATTGAAAAGGGAACTGAGGGTAGTCGAGTAAAGAGAATTTTAGCTAGAGATAATTATTACTCAATAATTAATGGTTACAAAGATATTTTTTTAGATGTTAAAGCTACAGTTAATAGTGGAGATGACTATTATATAACGGGAACAACGTTTTTTCAGATTTATGGACTATATTGTTTTGACCGTAACCTTCGAATTATTTTATTGAAGGCTCTTTTACAAGCAGAGCAAAATATTTGTACGAAAGTATCTTATCGTTTTTCCGAAGTGCATACATCTGAATTCAGCCATTTAAATGTAAATAATTTTTCTAAGACTAATTTACCTAAAGCTACAGAGTTGGTATCAAAATTATCAAATGCTACACAACGTAATGCAAGACATACTATGTTTTCCCATTATTTAACGACACATCAAGATTTACCTTTATGGGTTTTAGTAACAAAGCTTACATTTGGTGAGATTACGAATTTTTATAAATTAATTACTCCTAACATACAGGAGAAAATCTTGGAAGATATACATAAGGAATATACGACAGAATACCGAATTTCTATAATGAATCCCACTTCAACCTTAATACCTATTTTTAGTGAAATATTAGATGTTTTAGTAGGATATAGAAATGTATGTGCACATGGAGATCGACTTTATAATCATAGGATAATAGGATCAAAGAAAACTATAAAAAAATTAACTTATTATTTCGTAGTTACTCCAAAGGGGAGTGAATCCTCTGTATATGGTTTGCTAATTTCGTTACGATTACTATTACCTAGAGTAGCATATAAGAGTATTATTGATGAAGTAATTAATGAACTAATACTTTTAAGTGAAACTTTACCTATTATGCAGTTTAATCAGGTCCTTGCTAAAATGGAGCTAACACTTCAATGGAGACAAACTTTAAAATCGTTACAATAGAAAAATATATAGTGTATACATAACGAGCTATCAAGGATTTTAATAAACCGATAGAGAATTAATAAGTAAAGTAATTCTCTGTCGGTTTATTTTTTATTGTATAGTTTGTTTTGTTAGGAGTGAATTATATGGCTCGCAGAATTATGTTGAACGGCACGTCCTATTTTGGACAAGGGGCGATTCAGGAGATTGTGAACGAAATTAAGAATCGCCATTTCAAAAAAGCCCTGGTTACATCTACGCCAGATTTATTTGAATTTAAAGTGGCTACGAAGGTAACAGATTTACTTGATGCGGCTGGCATCGATTATGAAATCTATGACGGCATTAAACCAAATCCTACTATCGAAAACGTAACGGCTGGCGTTGATGCTTGTAAAGCAGCTGGTGCCGATGTTATCGTTGCTGTTGGTGGCGGTAGCCCAATCGATACAAGTAAGGCGATTGCTACGATTATTACGAACCCTGAGTTCAGTGATGTGCGCAGCCTTGAAGGGTTAGCGCCTACTAAGAATCCTTGCTTGCCAATCATCGCTGTTACTACTACATCTGGTACGGCTGCAGAGGTTACTATTAACTATGTTATTACAGATGTTGAAAAGAACCGCAAATTTGTTTGCGTTGACCCTCATGACATCCCAATCGTAGCTATCGTAGATCCCGATATGTCAGCATCGATGCCAACTGGTCTTTGTGCGTCTACCGGTATGGATGCCCTCGTGCATGCCGTAGAAGGTTACATTACAAAAGGTGCGTGGGAACTTACTGATATGCTTCATTTGAAAGCGATTGAAATCATCGGTCGTTCCTTGCGCAGTGCTGTAGCTGGCGATTACGCTGGTCGCGAAGCTATGTCCTTAGGTCAATACATTGCGGGCATGGGCTTCTCTAACGTTGGCCTTGGCATCGTTCACTCCATGGCGCATCCATTGAGTGCTGTGTACGATATCCCTCATGGCAAGGCTTGTGCCATGCTTTTAACATCCGTATTGAAATTCAACGCTCCTGCAACAGGCGAAAAATATCGTGAAATCGCTCGCGTTATGGGCGTTCCTGATGTAGACGGAATGGACCAAGAAACATATCGTCAAGCAGCTATTGATGTAATCCAAAAATTAGCTGATGATGTAGGCATTCCTAAATCCCTTAGCGAAGCAGGCGTAAAACGAGAAGATATTCCATTCCTCGCTGAATCTGCTTTCAACGATGCATGTACACCTGGTAATCCACGAGATGCATCTTTGGAAGAAATCATCGCTATCTATGAATCTATATTTTAATAAATAAAATGATTTTTATGTATTGAGCTAAATGATGCGAAGCTCTAGCCCTAAGGGGTTTACATCTTTAGTGTCTTTACATATTTCAGATGCCTCCGAATATGTAAAGAAAATACATTTACACACTTGCTTAACAAAACTAGCCATCTCATCGTAGAGGTGGCTAGTTTTGCGTTTGTAGCGTTGTCTTGTAATTAGATAACTGACATTGTATGTAATCGTTTCTTGAAAATGATGGTTTACATAAGTATACTAAGGATATGAATACATGGTTTATGTACGAGTGTTTAAATTTTGACTAATGCTGAGGAGGAATGGTATGAGGCTATGGAAATTTAATAAGCGCAGTTCTACCTTAGCAGATATGTCCATGAACCGTATGTTGTTAATGGAGCTCATTGCAAAGGGCGCTCTTGTGGGCGTGATTGCAGGCTTTTGTGGTGCAACGTACCGTTATTTAATCCTTGAGTCAGAGCATATTCGTTGGCATTTGATGGATGGCATTACCATGGAATGGGCCATAGGCTGGCTTGTAGCAATGGTCGTTTTTGCCTTTATCGTCGACAGATTGCTGGCATGGGCCCCATTATCGGGGGGCTCTGGTATTCCTCAAATTGAAGGGGAAATGCTGGGCCTCTTTGATATGAAACCGTATCGGACGCTAGTGTCTAAGATGATTGGTGGTGTATTGACTGGTTTTGCAGGCTTTTCAGTAGGTCGTGAAGGGCCAGCCGTACAAATCGGTGGCTCTGCCGGTAAAATTGTATCCTATTGGATGAATTCAGGGCTGCGTGAGCAGCGCATCTTGACTTCTGCTGGCGCAGGGGCGGGCTTAACGGCTGCCTTTAGTGCACCTGTATCGGGGGCGATGTTCGTCTTTGAAGAGGTCCATAAAAGTTTTTATCCCTACCTCGTTGTGCCTACCTTTGTGGCAACGTTGATTTCAAATTATATTACGGTCAGCATTTTTGGCCTTGAGCCTGCTCTTGGGTTTACCGTAACCTCTGGGGTTCCGCTTGAATACTTCCCGATACTCCTCTTGGTAGGCGTTATTATGGGGCTTTGTGGTGTGTTCTTCTGCCGCATGATTTTTGGAGTCAAGAAATTCTTTGAGTGGCTAAAATGCTCGAGATTTTTGAAACTAGCCCTTACCTTTGTAGCTGTGGCGGCCATTGGCTTTGATTCCCAGCTCCTTTTAGGTGGCGGCAATGATCTCGTAGGTCAGCTAGCCTTTCAATCGCATGGCGTATTGCTCTTGGGTGGTATCGTACTAGGTAAGATTTTACTTACTACCTTCTGCTATGGCAGTGGTGCGCAAGGGGGCATCTTTTTGCCTATGCTTGTTATCGGTGCGTCAGCAGGTGCCTTCTGTGAAAGCGTACTTTCAACGTTAGGCCTCATTTCTCCTGATTTTGTACCGCAATTCGTCATCTGTGCCATGGGGGGGATGCTAGCAGCAGCTATGCGGACGCCGATTTTGGCGATTCTACTCGTTCTTGAAATGACGAATAGTTTCTCTAACATTTATGCCATCGGTACTGTTACCATCGTGGCATACCTTGTGGCAGATCTTTTAAAAGAACCGCCAATTTACGATTCCTTGTTGCAAGCCATGAGTGGTCAAAGCAATTTAGAATCGGTGCAAACCTTCTTCCAAACCAAGGTGCCTGTAGTGGCAAACTATACAGATGTACAATTACAAGACTTGGCTTTGCCAGATGGGACGCTCATCGTAAGTATTCGTCGCAATGGAACATATATTGTGCCCCTTGGTGATGTAAAACTTGAATCAGGTGATGAATTGCAAGTTTCCTGTGAACGAGGACGGTTGAAAGCAGCGAAAGAATTTTTCCAATCGAATGGGTTATAGAAAATAGATATCTCTAATCTAAGTAAAGGGAGGCCTTATTATGCTGGATAACATTATAGTATTCTATATATTCTTTACCATAGTCGGCTTTTTAGCAGCTATGCTTGGTACCATCATCGGTGCCGGAGGGGGCCTTGTATTCGTTCCTCTCTTCATGTACTGGTTCCCTGAGTGGTCTCCATCCATGATTGTAGGAACATCGCTGTTTTCTGTTATGTGTAATGCTATTTCTGGGTCTATTGCATATATTAAACAGAAGAAAGTACTGATCAGTGCCGCTATTGTATTTAGTTTAGCGACTTTACCAGGTGCTATCTTGGGGGCTCAAATGTCGGGGTGGTTCTCTGGCAAAGGCTTTATGTTTGCCTTTGGGTGTTTTATGCTATGCGCTTCTGGTTTGATTGGATTTAAGAACTTCAAAAAAGGGGAGCGGAAGGAAGAAAGCCTTACTCTTGATCAGCTAACGTATAGCAAGCCTATTGGTATTAGCATTAGCTTTTTTGTAGGTTTTATCTCCAGTATCTTTGGCATTGGTGGTGGTCTTATCCATGTGCCTGCCTTGATTTATCTCATGGGGTTTCCTACCCATATGGCTACAGCTACAAGCCAATCCATCCTTGCTGTATCTACAATGATAGGTGTCATAACGCATTTATTGGAAAATCATATTGTATTTAGTATTGCTATTCCTACTAGTATTGGCGCTATCTTTGGGGCCCAAGTAGGAGCGCGAATTGCTAAACGGTTGAAAGCAAAATCTATCCTTGCCCTTATGAGCGTTGCAGTCTTTGCATTAGCGGTGCGTCTCATTCTTAAGTCTGGTATTTTGGGATAATATGGCTTCTCTAATTATCAATAGAAATTTGAATACTATACTTCTTATGTTCTAGCTAGTATGAACCGAGAGCTTTGATATGTTTACTATAAGCCCTCTAGTGGTGGCTCGAAAGAGTTATACCGCTAGAGGGCTTTTTATGTGAAAGTGAACGATTATTAGTAGGGGAATCTAAAAGGTATGATTAAAAGTCATACTTAAATATAAATGAGAACGGAAAAATTGAAATAAATGGAAATATACAGTTTTATGCATAATTTATGTAAACTGTTTTCTATAGAATTATATACATGATAAATCAAGTTTTATGGGCAATTCGGCGTTCATTTATTATAGAGTTCTTTAATTATTAAGTAAACAAAATAGTTTTATTTTAATATGTGAAAAAATGAGTACATGATAATGCCATTGAGATGCAATTTCAAGTAAAGAAATAAAAAAGCGGTGCATATCGAGAATTATTAGAAGACATATAATTTATGCATAATTATAGTAGTGAGAATGAGAACGGCGTATACTAAATATAAGACAAATTCCTTAAGAGAGGATAGGAGGATATACAAGTGAGTACGCTTACAAAAGATTATGAACGTTTTGCCAAGGAGGCAAAAGAGATTTGCAAAGATCGTGTCTATACAGATCATTTACGCCGTTATGCATATGGTGTTGACGCGTCCTGTTATAGCTATTTACCAAAGGTTGTTGTAAAGGCTGAGGATGAACGTGAAGTAAGACGCCTTATTCGTTTGTGCCAACAATGTGGTACACCATTTACATTCCGTGCTGCTGGTTCTTCTTTGTCTGGTCAATGTTCCAGTGAAGATGTCCTTATCGTATGTAATGATGGCTTCAAAAAAATGGAAGTTATAGATGATGGCAAGGCTTTAAAATGTGAATGTGGTGTTATCGGTTCCGATGCGAATGATTTATTGAAACCATATAACCGCAAAATCGGTCCAGATCCTGCTACACTTGCAACAGCATTAGTAGGCGGTATTTTGAACAATAACTCCTCTGGTATGTGCTGTGGTACGGCTCAAAACTCCTATAAAACAATCCGTTCTATTCGCGTTGTATTACTAGATGGTACTGTTCTCGATACATCCGACAAAAAATCTATTGAACAATTCCTTCGTGAAAAACCTCAAATGGTTGAAGATATCTTGCAATTGCGCAAAGAAATCTTGGCTGATGAAGAATTGACTCATTTGATTCATCACAAATACAAAATCAAAAATACTACAGGTTACGGCTTGAACTCTCTCGTTGATTTTGAAGATATTATCGATATCATTAATCACTTGTTCATCGGTTCTGAAGGTACATTGGGCTTTGTATCTGAAATCGTGTACAACACTGTTGAAGATGTACCTCATAAAGGTTGCGGTCTCATGTTCTTCCGCACATTGAACGATGCATCTCTTGCAGTTGTAGCCTTGGCTAATATGGGCCGTGAAAAGGTTGTTGCTGCTGAAATGATGGACTATCAATCCTTGAAAGCAGTTCAAACTCTTGAAAATGTACCTGACTTCGTTCGTGAAGTACCAGAAGGTACAAGTGCTATCTTATTCCAAACTGAAAGCTACTCCAAAGAAACTGTAGATGAAAACTTAGCTTTCATTAAAGACCAATTAAAAGATATCCCAACAGCTATCCCAAGTCTTTACTCTCAAGATCCTAAAGAATATGATTCCTGGTGGGCAATCCGTAAAGGTATCTTGCCTATCGTTGGTGGTCAACGTAGAAAAGGTACGACTGTTATTACCGAAGACGTTTGCTTCCAAATCGAAGACTTTACTAAGGGCATTGAAATGCTTACTGAATTATTCCACAAATACGATTTCGTTGATGGTGGGGTAATCTTCGGGCATGCTTTGTCTGGTAACGTTCACTTTAACATTACACCTGATTTTAGCGACCCTAAAGATACTAAAAACTTCGGCGATTTGGTAAAAGAAATGTCCGAACGCGTATCTGGTTTTGGTGGTTCTTTGAAAGCCGAACATGGTACAGGCCGCATGGTAGCACCGTTTGTTGAAATGGAATGGGGCCGCAAAGCATACGAAATCAACCGTCGTATCAAAGCTATCTTTGACCCTGAACGCATCTTGAACCCTGATGTTATGATCACTGATGATCCAGATGTGTATAAGAAAAACCTTAAAGCTCAATGCGTTATCGATGATGCTTTCACAATCTGTATGGAATGTGGTTTCTGTGAAAAACATTGTCCAAGCCGTAATTTAACATTAACTCCTCGTCAACGTATCGCTTTATTGCGTGAAACTAAACGCCTTGAAAACGAAGGCAACTTCACATTGGCATCTGAACTTAGAAAAGGCTACGAATACTTTGGTGTGGATACTTGTGCAGCTTGCTCCATGTGTAAAGGTCTTTGCCCACTTAGCATCGATACTGCTCAAATCGCTTTGTCCATGCGCCGCATCGACCCACCTGCACCAGAATTGGCTAAGAAAATCTACGATAACTTCTCCACAACACTTCAAATGTGTCGTGCTGGCGTAAGTCTTGAAGGCATTGCAGGTTCCATCATTACACAAAAAGCAATTTCTAAGATTACTGAAGGTTTACATGGCGTAACAGGTGTTACACCATATGTTCCTAAAACAACTCCTAAAGCTAATCGCTACAAATTGAAAAACCGCATCAAACCAACTAACTTTGAAAAGGTTGTATACTTCAGTACATGTGCAAACCGCGCATTCAAACCTAACCAAGGTTATGACGATGATCGCAGCTTGCAACAAGTTGTAGAAAGCCTCTGCAACAAGGCTCATATCGATATTATTTATCCAAAACATATAGAAAATCTCTGCTGTGGCTTGAGCTTTGAAAACTACGATGACGTTCATGAACGTGCTGTTAAAGACTTGCACGATGCATTGATGAAAGCATCTCAAAATGGTAAATATCCAATCGTGATCGACCATAGTGCATGCTTCAACCACGCTTTCAAACATATGCCAGACTTAGAAATCAACGATATTTCTGAATTCTTGTGCAAATATGTTGTGCCGCATCTCGACATTGAAAAATGCGATGAACGAGTAATCGTACACAAACAATGTAAGATTAAATCTTTGAACAAATCTCAATACATTGAAGACTTGGCGCGCCTCTGCACAGACCATGTATTCAACATCAAATCCTTTGCGTGCGACGGCTTTGCTGGTCAAAAAGGTTTCTTCACACCAGAACTTAACAAATCTGCCACAAAAGACCTTGCTGGTGAAATTGCTGAATACGGTGCAACACTAGGTGTAAGCTCCAGTTCCACATGTGAAATTGGCCTTGGTGAAAACGGTGGCATTCCATTTGTAGGCGTTGCATTCCTATTAGACCGTTGCTCTAAAGCAAAAAAATAATATTACTTGAATAAGATTCTAGTATTATCTATTAGGGGTTTATTTTTCTATTAAGTATGATATACTATACGTAGGTAGTAGAGTGTATGAAATTACCTACAATATAACAAAAAAGGACGAGTTGCCGCTCGTCCTTTTTCTTGCTTATTTTTTGTTCTTATTGTTGAGCCAATAGCTGTAGGTAGTTACTGCTAGGGCGACAATAAGAGGGGCAAGCAAGGTACCCCAGAGTGTATGAAACAACTCCTCCAATATAACACCTCCTTTCTGGAGGTATTTTTATTTTATCATTATGATATGCAACTTGGAGATTATTTAAGAATGGAATATATGATATGAGAAGAATTTTGCCTATACTTGCATTACTTATATTTATTAGTGGTTGTGGAGTGAATCAGAATACAAATAATAGTAATACAGAAAGCAATGCTAAAAGTTCTAGTATATCCACTCAAGACAGTAGCAAAATGACTAAACTAGATAGCCACTTAACTGTCGCTAAGCAGGCTTTATCTGCTGGCGATTATGTTAAAACCATCGAAGAGGCTACAGCCTCTATTAAAGATAACCCCAATAGTTCCGAAGCCTATTCCATCCGTGGCTTCGCTACGGCGTTAAATGGTGATACAGCTAAGGGCTTAACAGATACTAAAAAATCATATGACCTAGATCCTAATAACGTAGCGAACTACTACAACATGGCTATGGTGTATAAACTACAAGGCCAGTTAAATGAGTCTAAACAATGGTTTGAAAAGGTATTAGAAAAGGACCCTAGTAACACTTGGTCTGTGTACGGTATTGCTACCATTTATGCAGACCAAGGGGATGATACGAAGTCCCTTGATTGGCTTGAAAAAGCAATTAAAATTGATCCATCTGTGAAAGCCGTAGCTGCTGAACAAGACCATTTTGAACGCTTTCACAATAATGCGCGATTTAAAACATTAGTAGGATTATAGGCATGGATGTGAAACAGATGATTCGCCTTATTATAAAGGCGATAGGATTTATATATTGGTTTGTTTTTCTATACCTTGGTGGTTTAATGGTCGTAGACTGGTCAGGGTTTATGTCCCAACATAATATAGAAACACCTCTATTCCTTACATACTTAGTATTTGTAGGATGTTTTGTAACACCGTATATTATGCTGTACTGGAAGAAGCTAAATCCTAATGTGAAAGTTCCATTTTTAGTGCGCCATCTCTCCGAATATATGGCGCGATTAGAAGATTGCCATAGCATATGGTTTGATGTGCTATATGTACTAAAATTATTGCTCTATTTCGTAATAATTCTGTGGATGCTTTGTATCATATTACTCACCTTAGCAGTTATTGCGTGGACAGTAGTCCTAATTTTGCTGAGCAATTGATGATGTAAATTTACATTCACATTATTTTTTCTACTAATGCTTCTTGTAAAAGTTGAGAAAAATTAATTCCTTTAGCTAGCGCTCGATCATTTAGCCATGCAGGAATTGTTAAGGTTTTCTTTACGGATTTACTATTTTTAGCTAAATCAATATCTGTTTGTACTAATGTAGGATACGTTGTATCCGTACAAGGTAAGTTGCGAATAGATGTAGGTGTAGGTAAACTTTCCCCATCTTCTAAAGCTCCTAAAATATACAATTCCATAGCCTCTTGCGCATTAGTTACGAGCTCTGTTAGGGTTGAGCCAGTACTGCTAGTATATTCTAAGTCTGGAAACTCAGCCCAGAAACCATCAGCATCATCATGGATTATAGCAGGGTATATAAATTTCATAGGTCCTCCTTATTTTAGTCCCGTACGTTTTCTTTTATGGTAACACGTGTATACGTATAAAACAATTGTTAGGAGTTATATATTCTTATTTATAGTCTAACTGTATATAACAGAAAACAGGGGTGACCATTGGTCACCCCTGACTCTATTAGTCACTTGACAAACTAGATGTATGATTTATATACATTAATTCTATTTATATAAGTCACATTAGTATATAATTAAGGTATATAAATCGGGTTGTATATTGATGAAAGGAGAGAATTCATCATGAAACCATTTGGTAAGCGGATTGCAATGGCTGTGTTGTGTGCGGCTACATTGACATCCCCCTTATTGTTGAGCGGTTGTAGTATGTCGGAGCTATGGCAGGGCACTGAACAGAGTCGCAAGGAAATTGCACAGCGGTCTGAGCAGGATCAGGTACAGTTATTTAATCAATATGTAAAAGCAATAAGCCGATTTAATCGCATGGCTGTTATGTTTGATTATGCGAATAGGCCAACTCTTAATGAGTTAAAAGCGGGGCAGCATTTAACTGTATTTAATGCGCCGAACTTTAAACAGCTACAAAAAGAATTAGAAGAGGCTAAGCAAGCAGGTGTTCCTTATGATGAAATGAAGGAGCCTTTAGATAAGCTACTTTCAAAATTGAACGAAATAACACCGGTTGCGGAAGAGCTCGATGCATACTATAAATCTAAAGGGTATACCACAGATAACTATGCTAAGGAGCAACAATTAGGTCCTAAATATGTTCAGTTATACGAACAATTTATTCCTATTTATGCTGACTTTGATAATTTGATGCATAAGATTAACACGGACCGATTGCAACAACGGTTACAACAATTGCGCGATGCAGGTAAGAAAAATGCAGCCGCTGCACAAGAGGTTTCTTTGCGACTTACTGCAGTCCTAGAAAAGCTAGATAGTGAAAAAGAACCAGATGTAAATGCGATCAATCAAGAGCTACAAGCTATTGGTGATTTAGCGAATGGTATTTCTAATCCTAAGTATGACTCTGTTAAGACCTCTGTAAACTCTACGATTGGTGCAATCCGTACCTATATGGGATCTAAACAAGATAACGATTATAAACATATGGTTGAGGCCTATAACCGTTATATTTCCAATATGAATACCACCAATATGAATGAATTGGATCAATAAGCAAGCTAGAAGAATAGTGTGATAAATTAATAGGCATATATAAGATATAAAAAGAAAGCTGTATCGAATGAGGATATCATTTGATACAGCTTTTATGTGTTTATAGGTTAGATATAGTTGCTAAAATCTCTTGTGAGATTGCATGCAGATGGCATATGCTCTCTTGTACTTAACTACATTTTTCTAATGGTTGTAATTTGATTTGATAATGAGAACAACACTAAGGCTATCCAGATACAACCAAAGGCGATCATTTGTGGTGTGCCAAAGCTTTCACCAAAGTAGAAGATAGCTAGCAATAAAGCAATAGTTGGAGATACATATTGAAGGAAGCCTAGTAGGTTGAGCGGCAATAGTTGGGCCCCATAGGAGAATAGCACTAATGGAACCGATGTTGTTAGACCGCAGGCTATGAGTAGCATGGACGTATACCAATCTGTGCCGAAATAGGACCACACTGTATTATCGACCATGGTCGTATAGAGTAAGGCTAGTGGTGTTAATAGCCAAGCCTCAAAGGCGATGCTCGTAAAGGGAGAGATGAGCAGCTTTTTTTTAACGACCCCATAGAGACCAAAGGAAACGGCGAGGATCATCGACACTAACGGCAAGGATCCCACTTGATAGGTGAGCAAGGCGATACCGATGGTAGCGATGAGGACGCTTAGCTTTTTCGGTACAGATAGAACCTCTTTAAATAGGATGACACCTAACACTACATTAAAGAGTGGGTTGATGTAATAGCCAAGGCTCGTGTCCATAACTTGGTTGTTGGCGATGGCCCAAATGTAGGTAAACCAATTTACGCTGATGATGACTGATGCTACCAACAGTAGTAATAGTTGTGAGCGCTGTTCTTTTAGTAATTGAAAGTCTTTTTTGAACTGTTTAAAATGTAGGCCAAATACGACGATGGCCATGCAAATGCCTGACCAGATAATGCGCTGCGCCAGTATATTATACGGTGAAACATGGTTTAATAATGCCCAATAGAGAGGGAGTAAGCCCCAGATGATATAGCAACTAAGGGCTGTCATTAGACCTTTTTTACTTGTGTGCTCCATAATGCCTCCTTGTGATTGTATTCATTATATCACGCATTGTGCTTGCATTTGTGCGTAGGCTTAGATTTTATGATGATTTGTACTCGATTTATAACTCGATTTGCAGACAATGAATACGTATATTTGTTAGCGATGAATACGTATATTTGATTGTGATGAGTTTTTATCATTTTAAATATGCATTAGTTATAACCTAAAATTTGATACTTATGATTAACTGTTATGTTCATTGACTTTGTGCATAATCTTACACTATATTGGACTTAGAACAACGAATATAGAGAATAGGTGTCACAAGACTTAATAGAGAAATCGGTACAAGCCGATGCGGTCCCGCCACTGTAAGGACGAGCCTGCTTTCAAAAATGTCACTGGAGAAATCTGGGAAGGCGAAAGCGAGGTGATGAGCCCGAGCCAGGAGAACTGCCTATTTGATAATCACCGTTATGTACCTACGAGCGATAGGAAGGGGATTGGGGTATGCTGGTTTCAGTGTTTTTTGGCGTACCTTTCAACAAGAAACCTTACGTGTCACTTTTGGGTGGCACGTTTTTTGTTGCCCTTGAAAGTGGCTGTTAAGCATATATATCAGGCTTCATAGTTAATGAATTGATGGACACATATTTGAGGTTGATGTGATCCAAGTATAGGAAAGCTCGTGTGATGTATATGCATAACAATTCGCAGGTACGGTGCGCTGTTTCTCGGTATGGTTTCGAGTTGAAAAGGAGGCACATATATGTCTGACAAAAAGACTTCGAAGGACGCAGAACGCGATTTATTGGCACCTGTATCCTTTGACGAATTTGAGAAACCTACGTATGAACAATGGCAGGCTGAAGTTGAAAAGGCGTTAAAAGGTGGGGACTTCCACAAGAAGATGTTCACTAAAACCTATGAAGGTATTACGTTGCAGCCAATCTACACACCTGCACTGCATGGGGAAAAAATTCCAAAAGGCGTATATCCTGGGGCAGGCGAGTTCCTACGTGGCACTAAGGCAAGTGGTTATATTAAAGAGTCTTGGGGCGTATCCCAGTACGTAGACGATTCCTTGCCTAAAGATGCTAACCATGCAAGTTTATACGAAATTGTAAAAGGCGGCACCATCCACAACATCCGTCTTGATGAAGCGACACGTCATGATCAAGATGTGCAAGTAGGCGCATCCGTTGGCGTTGGCGGTACATCTTTGTCAACTATGGATGACTGCAAACAATTGATTGAGCGTTTCAATCTTAAAGAAAATCCTTTATACATTGAAACAGGCGCTTCTGCGGCGATCTTGCTTGGTATGCTGGCTGCCACTGTGAAAGCCTCTAAAAAACAAACAGCTGACTTAAAAGGTCTCGTTGGTGCAGACCCTGTGGGCGTTTGGGCTAAAGACGGTGCATTGCATATTTCCTTAGATACAGCTTTTGATGAAATGGCACATACTGTTGTATGGGCTAAAGAACAAGCTCCAGAGCTTAAAACAGTGCTCGTGTCTGGTGATGTGTACGCTAATGGCGGCGCTAACGATGTACAGGAAGTGGCTTACGCATTGGCTACAGCTGTTTGCTACGTGCGTCAATTGGCACAACGGAACATCGATATTCACACTATCGCTAAGAGTATGATGTTCACCTTCTCCTTGGGTGCAAACTTCTTTATGGAAATCGCTAAATTGCGTGCGTTGCGCGTACTTTGGGCTCGCATCATGGAAGCGTTCGGCGCTGAAGAAGCAGACCGTGCCGTTCATGTACACGGCAGAACATCTGCTTTCACAAAAACTGTATACGACCCTTATGTAAACTTGTTGCGCAATACAACACAAGCGTTCTCTGGCGTTGTAGGCGGCTTGAACAGCCTTGAAGTATCTCCATTCGATCAACCAATTCGCAAAGCGGACGATTTCTCTCGTCGTATTGCTCGTAACATCCAAGTTATGTTGCAAACTGAATTCGAGTTGCGTCAACCTGTGGACCCTGTAGGCGGTTCCTGGTACGTGGAAACACTGGCTGCTGAATTATGCGAAAAAATCTGGGCTGAGTTCCAAACCATCGAATCTAAAGGTGGCATCGTGGCAGCTTTGAAAGAAGGCTATCCTCAAGCTCAAGTTAAAGCTATTCTTGATGAACGCTTCAAAAACCTTGCATTCCGCAGAGATGTGGCTGTAGGTAACAACATGTATGCGAACATGACAGAAGAGTTACTTGATCCTAAACCAGAAAATCAAGAACCATTGCGTCAAAAACGGGTTGCTCACATTGAAGAATACTTGGCGAGTGCGGAGCCAGATGCTATTTCTAAAGCACAGGCTACCCTAGAAGCAAGTACGACAGAGCCAGGCGCTTTGATTGGCCTCATCGAGCTTGGGGCGTTACAAAAGTTGACAATGCGTCAAATCCGTAAGTCTTTAGACGCTGGCGATATTTCTTCTGAAACGATCGAACCAATTACGGCTCATCGCTGGACTGAACAATTTGAAGCACTTCGCATGCGCACTGAAAACTATAAACAACGTACGAAAGACAATGTGAAGGTATTCTTGGCTAATATGGGCCCAATTCCTCAACACAAACCTCGTGCGGACTTCTCCACAGGCTTCTTCGAAGTAGGTGCTTTTGAAGTGATTAAAAATGACGGCCATGAAACTACGGCTGATGCTGCGAAGGCTGCTCGTGAAAGTGGTGCTGATGTTGTCGTTATCTGTTCCACAGATGATACATATCCTGAATTAGTACCGCCACTTGCGAAAGAATTGAAAGAAACTATGCCGAATGTAACGGTTATCTTGGCAGGGGCACCTCCTAAGGACCTTGAGCCTGTATACCGTGAAGCTGGCGTAGACGACTTCATTTCCGTTCGTGCAAATTGTTACGAAATCTTGAATACATTACAAGATAAGAAAGGGATGTGAGCTCATGTTTAAAAATCCAGACTTCTCCTCTCTTGGCTTGGGAACGCAGTCACCGACATCTCGCGATGCATGGCTTGCTGAACTTCAAAAAGAAACAGGAAAAAGCTTTGAAGATTTATATAATACAACAATGGAGCAAATCCAACTAAAACCTCTCTACACAGAGATGGATTATGAAGGGATGACACACCTTGACTATATGGCTGGTGTACCTCCATTCTTGCGTGGACCTTATTCCACAATGTATGTTACTCGTCCTTGGACAGTACGTCAGTACGCTGGTTTCTCCACTGCGGAAGAATCCAATGCGTTCTATCGGCGTAACTTGGCAGCGGGCCAAAAAGGTTTGTCTATTGCCTTTGACCTTGCTACACACCGTGGCTATGACTCTGACCATCCTCGCGTAGTAGGCGATGTTGGTAAAGCGGGCGTTGCGGTAGACTCCATCCTCGACATGGAAATTCTATTCTCTGGTATCCCTCTTGACCAAATGTCCGTATCCATGACAATGAACGGCGCCGTATTGCCTGTTATGGCGTTCTACATCCTAGCAGGTGAAGAACAGGGCGTTGATAAAAAGGTTATGGCTGGTACGATTCAAAATGATATCTTGAAAGAATTCATGGTACGTAATACCTATATTTACCCTCCAGCTACGTCCATGCGCATCATCGGCGATATCTTTGCTTACACCTCTCAGTACATGCCTAAATTCAACAGTATCTCCATTTCTGGCTACCATATGCAAGAAGCAGGCGCTACTGCAGATATCGAATTAGGTTACACATTGGCCGATGGTCTTGAATACATCCGTACCGGTGTAAATGCAGGCCTTCACGTAGATAAATTCGCTCCACGTTTGTCCTTCTTCTGGGCAATCGGTAAAAACTACTTCATGGAAGTAGCGAAAATGCGTGCTGCACGTATGTTGTGGGCTAAGATTATTAAGAGCTTCGGTTCTGAAAATCCAAAATCAATGGCACTTCGTACACATAGTCAAACATCTGGTTGGTCTTTGACAGAACAAGATCCATTCAACAACGTAGCTCGTACATGTATGGAAGCGATGGGTGCCGCTTTGGGCCATACGCAATCCCTACATACAAATGCACTTGACGAAGCCATTGCGTTGCCTACGGACTTCTCCGCGCGTATTGCTCGTAATACTCAGCTTTACATCCAAGACGAAACTAAGGTATGTAAGGTTATCGACCCATGGGGCGGTTCCTACTATGTAGAAGCATTAACTGATGAATTGATTCGTCGTGCTTGGGGCCATATTCAAGAAATCGAATCCCTTGGCGGTATGGCGAAAGCGATTGATACAGGTCTTCCTAAGATGCGTATCGAAGAAGCGGCAGCTCGTCGCCAAGCTCGTATCGACTCTGGCCGTGAAGCGATTATCGGTATCAATAAATATCGTCTAGATAAAGAAGATCCATTGGATATCCTCGACGTAGATAACACGGCTGTACGGGAAGCGCAAATTCGTCGTCTCGAACAATTGCGTGCTAATCGTGACGAAGACAAGGTTCAATCCTGTCTCGAAGCGATTACAAATGCTACAGAATCCGGGGAAGGCAACTTGCTTGCCCTTGCACTTGAAGCAGCTCGTGCTCGTGCATCTTTAGGTGAAATTTCCTTTGCTGTTGAAAAAGTGTGTGGCCGTCATAAAGCAGTTATCCGCTCTATTTCTGGCGTATACTCCAGCGAATATGAAGATGACGATGTAATCAAAGAAGTACGTCAAATGGCGGATGATTTCGAAGAACTTGAAGGTCGTCGCCCTCGTATCATGATTGCTAAGATGGGCCAAGACGGTCATGACCGCGGTGCCAAAGTTATCGCTACATCCTTCGCGGATATGGGCTTTGACGTAGATATCGGACCTTTGTTCCAAACTCCAGAGGAAACAGCACAAGATGCGGTGGATAATGACGTTCACATCGTCGGCTTCAGTTCTCTTGCGGCAGGTCATAAAACATTGTTGCCTCAACTTGTAGAAGAACTCAACAAGCGAGGTCGTGGAGATATTTTAGTTGCCATCGGCGGCGTAATCCCTGCTCAGGACTATGAGTTCCTACGCGAACATGGCGCAGTGGCTATCTTTGGCCCTGGTACAGTTTTGCCAGTAGCGGCGAAAAAATTACTAGAAACATTGACTAGTCACGTTCAAGACGAAGACAATGACTGATACTAAATGGCCTACTCCGGATGAATTGCGCAATGCACAGGATGCTACTTTCACCACTGGTGAAGGTAAGGCCCCAGAATTAGGTGTAAAAAACGCAAGCGCCGAGGGTAGTACGTATCGTCCGGACTGGGTGCCAGAAGATGCGAAGAAAGATGATACCTTTGCGTGTCACGTGATGAAAGGCGTCAAGGAAATGCATGACGGTTTATTGTCTAGCTCCGCTCATCTGGCTCCGTCGGTACGTCCCGTACAGCGGCGCAAGAAGTTAACTGTCGCTGATTATGTACGCGGTATCGAGCAGGGGGACCGCGTTATACTTTCACGGGCTATCACATTAGTAGAAAGTAATAATAAGGACCATTTCAAACTAGCTCAACAAGTATTGCAAGCCGTATTGCCTCGTACGGGCAAGGCGTTGCGCATCGGTATTACTGGTGTACCTGGGGCCGGTAAAAGTACATTTATTGAAGCCTTTGGTAACATGCTCATTGAAGCTGGTTACAAGGTTGCCGTACTCGCTGTAGACCCTACAAGCCAAGTCACAAAAGGCAGTATTTTGGGCGATAAAACGCGGATGGAAACGTTGACGAAACATCCTGAAGCCTATATTCGTCCGTCGCCGGCTGGCGGTACACTAGGCGGTGTGGCTCGTAAAAGTAGAGAAACGATGCTACTTTGCGAGGCTGCTGGGTACGATATTATTCTTGTCGAAACCGTAGGGGTTGGGCAAAGCGAAGTTACTGTGCGCTCCATGGTAGACTTCTTTATGCTCATCGTCTTAACTGGTGCAGGCGATGAATTGCAAGGCATCAAAAAAGGCGTTATGGAACTTGCCGATGCTATTGTGGTCAATAAGGCTGATGGGGACAACCTCAAGCGAGCTCTTATTGCTCGTAGCGACTACGATCGGATGTTGCATTACATTCGTCCCGCTACGGAAAAATGGAAAACACAAGCCTACACATGTTCAGCCGTTACGAAGGATGGTCTCGACGAATTGTGGGATGTTATCCAAGAATTTACTGAACAAGGTAAAGAAAATGGGGTATTCTTAAAACGCCGTCAAGAACAATCCCTCCGTTGGGTACGCGATATGATTGACGAACACTTGCACAACCTATTCTTTAATAATGTCGTCATTCAAGGTCGTATGGGCGAAGTGGAAGCTGCTGTCTTAGACGGTGAAATGAGCGAATCACAAGCCGTTGAAGAATTAATCGGCGTTTTCGACAAGTCCATTAAATAAGTGGATAGCTACATACCTATTTGATAAGATGGCATAACTTATCTATTAAGACACTCCGATTAGCTATCATACTGATTTAGATATATAATATGTATCCATCCATAAAAGGCATAGTATCAAAACTGCTGTTGGTGAAACAAGTAGTAAGATACCGTGCCTTTTTCTATGCCCATGAAAGCGTATTCATGAAATAAATTTCATATATTTATACTTAATACTTTCATATATATCATATATGATATATAATTTAATCATAGATTGGTACTTGTGTGTGATTAAAAAGAGAGGGTCATTATGAAACCACTAGTAAAAAAACTAACAACAGCAGTATTGTGTGTGACTGCACTCACATCTCCATTATTTTTGACTGGTTGTAGCTTTTCCAAGGTTGCAAATGGTGTACAACAAGGTGCTCAAAAGGCATCACAAGATGACGTTAAAGTGTTTAACAACTACATTAAAGCCATTGGCGATTTTAACAGTCATACAGTGCGCTTTGGCTATGCTATCGGCCCAGACATTCAAAAACTAAGAGAAGGTCAACATTTAACAAGCTTTATGTCACCACATTTTGATTCTTTACAAAAGAACTTACAAGCCGCTAAAGATGCTGGCGTGCCATATGATGATATGAAAGAACCTTTAGATAACGTATTGGCTGTATTAAAGGATATTGTACCAGTAGCCAGTGAATTGGATACGTACTACCAAACTAATTCATATCAAGCAGATAATTATGCTAAGGAACAACAATTAGGACCTAAATACGTTCAATTATATGATCAGTTCTATGCAGCGTATAATCAACTAGACGCAGTAGTTCATAAACATAACACGGAAAACCAACAAGAACAGTTGAAAGAACTTAAAGAGTCTGGCAAGAAAAATGCAGCGGCAGCTCAAGAAGTTCATTTACGTTTAACTGCTTTATTGGATGGCTTTGAAGACGGTAAACAAATTGATGTAAATGCAGTGAACCAAGAGTTACAAGGCATCATGGACGTATCTAATAGTATTACTAGTTCGGAATATAACAGTACTAAGAATTCATTAAATACAGCTATTGGTAGAATTCGTACATTCTTAGGTGACCAAACAAATGACCATTATAATGATATGGTTGAATCCTATAATCGCTTCATTGGCAGTATGAATCGTTTGGATATAAACAAACTTGATAAATAATATCTAATGGTATATACCGTTTCGTATAATGTTAGAGAGGGTCTTAAAATGAGCAAAAAAATGTTGTTACCAGTAGGTGTAGTAGTTTTAATTATTGGCATTGTTATTTTATTGTTAAATCCGGATCCAGCTACAACAAATTTGGAAATTGCAAGAAATGCTACCAATGCACGAGATGCAGCTAAAGCGATTTCTTCTAATAATCAAACCTATGCGTGGATGTATTCCATCGGCATGTTCTGTAGTGGCTTTGGTTTGTCCTTAACAATCGGTGGCATACTTGTAAAATTCCTTAAAAAAGACTAATAAATCATACGAATGCAATGGTTATGCTATGGTTAAACCATGACGGAATTAAGGTTCGGTAAAGGAAAAATAGAAGTAGAGTAGAAGCAGAATAAAAGCAAAATAAAAGCAAAATAAAAGCAAAATTAAAGGCTATACTGATATGTGTATCATTATTAGTATAGCCTTTTTTTGCCCCATAGATATTTTTAGATACCTTAAAACGTGATATAATTAATTCTAATGGGGCCTAGAGGGTAAAGGCTTTTGGAGGTTAGTATGAGTAGCATAGCGCATTTATTTGTGGCTGGTGGATTTGTTATGTATCCGCTAGTAATTTTTTTGCTCTTTGCGTTGATGATTGGCATTGAGCGAATCGTTTTGTATCGCAAGTTTACAAAGGACTTGCGTCGCTTTAATAAGGTTTTAGAAAAGAACCAAAGTTGGATTATGTTGCCGAGCGTATTGGAACGTGACACATTGGAGCTAGGTTCTTTGTTTGCTCGTGCAATTCGTAACGCTAAGAACTACAATAGCTTAGAGAATCGGTTGCAAGATATCGTATCTTATGCCGATGAGCGTTTGAAACGTGGTCTTAGCTGGCTCAGCATGATTGTAACGATGGCTCCTTTATTGGGCCTATTGGGGACCGTGCTTGGTATGATTCGCGCCTTTGCTGTAGTAGGCGGCGATATTGGTGCTCCTACTATCATTACTGGAGGTGTATCCGAAGCCTTAGTGGCAACGGCTACAGGCTTGACCGTAGCCATCATTGCTCTTGGCTTTCACAGTTACTGTGCGGCAAAGGTCAACGATTCTATTACTACATTAGAGCATGAGTGCGGCAACATCCTCGATGCGTACAACGAGGAGCATGATGTATGAGACGGCGCACATTAGGGGTTAAAAAAGAACCGACCATCATGATCATTCCTATGATCGATATCGTATTTTTCTTATTGGTATTCTTCATGGTGGGCACGTTGTACATGAATACAGAACAGCAAATTCCGCTAAACTTGCCGTCTGCATCGACATCTACAGCAAAATCTATTGAACCTATTACGATTACGCTCACCACAACGCACACGCTATATATCGACAATCAGGAAATCTCTTCCGACCGCTTGGCTGAAGAGGTACAATCCATCGTGAAACAAGCACCTCGACAAGCGTTTGTCATTCGCGCATCTAAAGATGTTTACTATAGCGAGGTTATCGCCCTTTTAGACATGCTCAAGGTGAATGGCGCTAAATATATTAGCGTCGCTACGGAACGGAAGTGATTCTATGTTTGAATCGCATTATTTGAAACCCTTTATTGTGTCCTTGGGGATTACGACTATACTGATTTCTGGTATGGGCCTTTCTTTGCGAGGAATGGCAGGTACAGGTGCTGCCCATGATGCGGCGGAAATTAGCTTTAATTTGCCTGATGATGGTGAAAGCGACACCGGGGTTGAAGCTGTTGAAACTGCACCGAAACCAGTGGAAAAACCTATGGAACAAACACAGGATGTAACTCCAAAAGGAGCGGCACCTAAGGCGAATTCTTTGGCGGATGAGCGCAAGCAAGAGGATGAACGTACTAAAGCGTTAAGTGAAAGTACAGCATCATCTAGTGTGCGCCGAGAATGGGTCATTCCAAAGGCTATTGAATCGGAAACGAGTAGCAGTGAACAAGCTGTAGTTACGCACGGAGCTGATTCTAAGGATGGAAAATCTTCCAAGAATAGTAAAGCGCCTATCGGTAAAAATATAACATCGGATCCAAATGCAACTGGAGATGGATTGCCTGAATCTAGTGACTTATCCTTCTTATCTGATTTAGCATTGAGTCTATTGACGCCAGGGCAACAAGCACTTTTACAAAAACCAGATATTAATCCTCATGACTATTTGCGGACTGTGCAAGAACAGGGGCGAGCATCTGTCGTAACAGGCAAGGTGGTAGTACGAGTTAATTTTGATGTTAACGGTAATGTCATCGTTGGGGAACATACGCCACTGATTGTGGACGATGTACCAGAAGCTGTACGAGACGAAGCGCTGCGCATCATCAAAAGCAGTGGCTCCATCGTTAACCGACGGGGTGAACCTGTTTACTTAGCGGTTCCCGTTATTCTAGGACAATAAAGAGGCATATCTCATACAAATGTATGCAAGATATGCCTCTTTTTGTGTTCATAAAACTGATGGACAGTTAGTGTATAATAAAAGTAGGTACACTAGTAAGCCGTACCAAGTAGTTCCTATCAGGAGGTTTATATGAAAGCTTATGAAATTTTGAACAATCCTTTCCTAAATAAAGGTACCGCCTTTACAAAGGAAGAACGTAAAAACCTTGGTCTAGAAGGTTTATTGCCTCCAGTTGTACAAACCTTAGAACAGCAAGCAACTCAAACTTATGAGTTATTTAGCCGCAAAGATTCTCTTTTACAAAAACGTGAATTCTTAATGCGCATTTTCTCTACAAATCGCACTCTATTCTTCAAAGTATTTAGCGAGCATGTTGTTGAAATGATGCCAATCGTTTATGATCCGGTTATATCTGAAAGTATAGAGCGTTTTAGCCACGAATTCATTGATCCAGAATATGCAGCCTATATTACAGAAGAAAATATAGATCAACTTGATTCCATTTTAGAACGAGCTGCAGATGGTCGTGATATTCGATTAATTGTAGTTACTGACGCAGAAGAAATCTTGGGTATTGGCGATTGGGGTACTAACGGCGTAGATATTTCTGTAGGCAAATTAATGGTCTACACTGCAGCAGCAGGTGTAAATCCTGAATGGGTACTACCAGTTGTACTTGATGTTGGTACAAATAGAAAAGAGCTTCTTGACGATCCATTATACCTAGGGGTTCGTAAAAACCGCATCACAGGAGATGCATACAACAAATTTATTGAAACTTTTGTTCGTCACGTAGAAGCTAAATTCCCTAAATTATACCTACATTGGGAAGATTTTGGTCGTGATCATGCTACTGAAATTTTAAAAGTATATCGTCCTCAAATTGCTACCTTCAACGATGATGTTCAAGGTACTGGCATCATTTCCCTTGCAGGCATCTTAGGAGCACTCAAAATTAGCGGTGACAAATTAACTGATAAGAGATATGTATGCTTTGGTGCTGGCACAGCAGGGGTAGGTATCGCCAACCTCGTAATGTCTGAAATGGTAGCGCAAGGGCTATCCGAGGAGGAAGCTAGAAGTCGTTTCTACCTCGTAGATAAACAAGGTCTCTTGTTTGATGACATGACAGACTTAACAGTCGAGCAAAAACCGTTTGCTCGCAAACGTTCTGAATTCGCTAATGCTAATGAATTAACTAATTTACATGCTGTTATTAAAGCTGTACAACCAGGAATCCTCGTTGGTACATCAACAGCACCAGGTACTTTCACAAAAGAGGTTGTCCAAGAAATGGCCAGTCATGTGGAAAGACCTATTATTTTCCCATTATCTAACCCAACAAAATTAGCAGAAGCAAGTGCAGAAGATCTGTTAAAGTGGACCGATGGAAAGGCACTCATCGCAACAGGCGTACCATATTCACCTATCGAACTTAACGGTGTAACATATGATATTGGCCAAGCGAACAATGCACTTATTTATCCAGGGGTAGGTCTTGGTGTATTAGCCGTCAATGCAACTCGCTTAAGTGATGCTATGATTTCCGCAGCAGCTCATTCTTTACAAGATATTGTAGATACAACAAAACCAGGTGCAGCTACATTACCACCGGTAGAAAAACTAACACAATTCTCTCGTACAGTTGCTAAAGCTGTTGCTGAATGTGCTATCAAAGAAGGTTTAGCACCTGAACAAGATGTTGATGCAGCGATTGATGCCATCTTGTGGAAACCAGAATACAAAAAATAATTAATAGCAGTTCATCAACAGACACATAAACAATAACAAGAGGCATACCTCACATACGCATGTATGTAAGATATGCCTCTTTTGTTATGCTTGCTATTTTGTTTTATAGAATAATTTTGAGTTCCTATACGTATGTAATCTATGTAGTATTAAATATTTGTTAGTCTTGATTAGTAAGCATTGTCTTAGTGGAGTTGAACACCGCAAGATATACGATGGCGCCACCGATAAATAATGTGATCTGCATAGGTGCACTAAATTGATCGACACGCCATAAAGCAAAGGCGTAGAAGAACATAGTCACTAGCATGATAAGAAAGGCGATGATAACGCGCACATTTGTGTTGACCGCTAAAGATGTAGTAATGCGAGACTTGTTGAGTATGACATAAATTAAGGATACGATGATATCTGCAGTAAAGATGGAGAATGCATAATTGATATCAAATTCCCCAAATAATACTATCGCCAAGCCAATAAAGCTGAGTCCGAAAAATAAGCGTAATAGAATACCTAGAATGTTAGATTCGTTGCGCTGTGCGCGGCGTTCTTTTCGATTTAAATTTGCCATGAAAGCCTCCCAATAATGATATACAAGTGCATGTATATTTCAGATAGCTCTAGTATATCATTTTATTAGCACGAATACATAGAGACGGAGTTAATATAACTCAATTCTATTAATTGTTTATTTAGAAAGGCGTCATAAGTAAAGTCATCATAAGTCAAAACGTATCATAAGACTTCAATGAATGGCCGTCATCTTCAACGAATACGAACGATTAGTAAATTTAATGTGATTATCATTCGGAAAATTTAGCTCCATTCATTGAATGGAGCTTTCACATATGGTACAATTATCCTATAAGAAATCTAGCTTTTATCATGCAAAGGAGACATCATGATACCACGTTATACACGAGAAGAAATGGGCCATATTTGGAGCGAACGCAACGAGTTCGACACAATGTTATTAGTAGAAACATTGGCATCCGAGGCGCAAGCTGAGTTGGGAGTTATCCCTAAAGAAGCGGCTAAAGCCATTCGTGAAAAAGGCAATTTCGACGTTGAACGCATTCATGAAATCGAAAAGGAAACAAACCACGATATCATTTCCTTCGTAACAGCAGTAGGCGAATACGTAGGTCCTGAAGCGGCTAAATACATTCATCTTGGCCTTACATCTACTGACGTTAAAGATACAGCGCTTGGTTACATGATGAAACAAGCATGCGACATCTTGATTGAAGATTTGAAACGTTTGCACGAAGTATTGCGTCGTCGCGCAGCTGAGTTCAAATATACACCTATGATCGGCCGTACACATGGTATTCATGGTGAACCTACTACATTTGGTCTGAAATTAGCATTGTGGATGGCTGAAGTAGAACGCGACATCGAACGCATGGAACATGCTCGTAAAAGCGTAGCTGTTGGTAAATTATCCGGTGCTGTTGGTACATACTCCAACATCGATCCATTCGTAGAACAATATGTATGCGAAAAATTAGGTCTTGAACCTGTTAAAATCGCTACACAAGTCGTACAACGTGACCGTCACGCTGAATTATTGTCCACTATCGCTGTTGTAGGCGGTACATTGGATAAAATTGCGTTGGAAATCCGTCATCTGCAACGTACTGAAGTGCGGGAAGCAGAAGAATATTTCAGCCCTAAACAAAAGGGGTCCTCTGCGATGCCACATAAACGCAATCCTATTACATGTGAAAGAATCTGCGGCATGGCTCGCTTGCTTCGCGGCTATGCTCAATCTGCTTACGAAGACCAAGCTTTGTGGCATGAACGCGATATTTCTCACAGCTCTGTAGAACGTGTCATCTTGCCAGACGCAACAATTGCATTGAATTACATGCTTCACCTTACAATCCGCACAATTGATAAATTGTTAGTATATCCTGAAACAATGCTTAAAAACCTTAACCTTACAGGTGGTCTTGTGTTCAGCCAAACAATTTTGACTCACCTTGTAGATAAAGGTGCAGTGCGTGACGAAGCATACCGTTGGGTTCAAAAATATGCTATGGAACGTTGGCTTGAAGGCAAAGATTTCGCTACAGGTCTTAAATCTGATGAAAATATCAAGAAATATATGACTGCTGAAGAAATCGATGCATGCTTCGATCCGCATAAATTATTGAAACATGTTGATACAATCATGGCTCGCTTTGGACTATAATTGTAGGGTACTTCCCATATAACATATGAAAGACTAGGGTAGGTATAGACCAACAGCCTATGGCACATGCATTAGGTGTTGGCTATATCTACTCTTTTTATTTTGAAAGTAACTAGGAGGTTATATGAAACGTATTATACGAAAGTATGGGCCACCTATTTTTCATTGTATTAATGACTTTGGGCAAGGCTCGCTAGCGGCGCTCATACCGTTTTTTATTGCTAACTTTGGGCTCAATTATTATCAATCGGCATCTATTATTTTCTGTAATACCGTGGTAGCCTCTATTGCGCAGCCTGCATTGGGCTATGTGGCCGATCGTTGGCGCGTGCCTTGGTTTATTCCAGTAGGCTTTTCCATAACATTAGTCTCCATTAGTTCCATTGCACTGGCGACGAGCTATGAGATGATACTTGCTCTATCGCTCATTGCAGGCCTTGGGGCTGCATTGTTCCATCCTGAGGCAGCACTTCTTGTAAACCGTATGCAATCCAATGAGCTTGGTAATGCTATGGGGCGCTTTGCCGTAGGTGGTAGTGCTGGTTTTGCAATGGGGCCGCTCCTTGCTGGTGGTGTGTACGTCTTTGGCGCTCAGTTCCTTTGGGTGTTCACGGCCATTGCTTTAATTGGCGTGTTATTGTATGTGTATGCCTTTACAGGTTCTGCGGCTACCGATGTTGTTGGTGAAAGTAAAAGCTCTGCTAAGTCCACTAATACTGGTGCCAACGATTGGGTAAGCTTCGGCAAGTTATTCTTTGTCATTGCTTCTCGCTCCATATTGTTCTCTGTACTATCTATCTTTATTCCTATTCTATACATTACCGTTATTAACGGTGAAGCTAGTGCCTCTAGCTTGGCGCTAACTATGTACTTTGCAATGGGTGCAGTCCTTACCTATATGGGCGGGGCTTTATCTGATAAATTAGGCTTCCTTAAAACGGTGCGCTTAGGCAATCTTATCTTCTTGCCATCCGTTTTAGTGTTTATATTTGTGCCTAATATCTGGGGCTTCTTCGGTGCTATGATACCGATAGCCTTTGGCGTATTCTCACAATATGGACCAATTACCGTACTCGGTCAAAAATACCTTGCTAAAAACGCTGGCTTTGCATCGGGAATTACCTTAGGTCTAGGTATTACTTTAGGTGGCCTTGTAACTCCGTATGTAGGCCATTTAGCTGATATCTATGGTGTGCAAACAGCATTGATGACATTGATACCTGTAGGACTTATGGGGCTTTTAATGAGCCTATGGCTTAAGGAACCGAAATAATACTAGGATAATAAAAAGAATAAAAACGTAGAGATTTCGACTAACTAAAATAGAATATTTTGATTAGATAAAATGTCAATACATGGGAGGTGACTAATGGTCACCTCCCATTTGTTTATTGTCTTTAGACTGGTTCGCGACGTAGTCGCGAATCATTAAACCACCCGCTATGCGGGTGCGGCAACGAAAGTTATACAAAAAAATCACCTTACTTAAGTATAATGTAGGTGTTCAAGCCGCATTATATGCAAAAGAAAGGTGATTTTATATGGCAACAAAGACACAGAGCCTTGCGCACACAAAATGGTTATGCAAATACCACATAGTATTTACACCTAAGTATAGACGTAAAATTATATATAATCAATACAGAAATAGTTTGCGTGAAATACTGAGACGTTTATGTGAATATAAGGGCGTCAAGATTATAGAGGGGGAGCTTATGGCAGATCATGTGCATATGCTAGTATTAATCCCACCTAAAATATCAGTTTCATCTTTTATGGGATATTTAAAAGGTAAAAGTGCTCTAATGATGTTCGATAAACACGCAAACTTAAAGTATAAATTTGGAAATAGACACTTTTGGTCTGAGGGTTATTATGTTAGTACAGTAGGTTTAAATGAGGCTACAGTAAAGAAATATATACGTGAGCAAGAGTTACATGACCAAATGAAAGATAAACTTAGTGTAAAAGAATATGAAGACCCTTTTAAGGGTAGCAAGTAATACATATCCCCTTTGAGGGGAACGTTACGAGTCAATGGCTATGCGGCTTGAACGTAGTGAAAGCCAGCGCCTTTAGGCGCTGGCCTAGTACTACGGGCTTATAGCCCGTGAGCAAACCACCCGTTTTACGGGTGGTTCTGATTACTTTCGAAGGTTAGATATTTATATTGGTTATAGTAAGACTTTGACTTTCAATATTTCAATATCTTTACTAGATATATGTTTTAACATATAATTTAAGTGAAGATTTCTTCTAGCATTAGGAGGAATAAGATGGATACGTTTTCTGTTGTTTTTTATGAAACTCTTAGTGGAGAAAAGCCCGCAAAAGTATTCTTAAATGAGCTCTCAGATAAGCAACGAGCTAAAACCATCCGAGATCTAAAGATACTTGAATTATATGGTAATCGTTTGAGAGAGCCTCAGTCTAAACATTTAGAAGATGGTATTTATGAATTACGAACGAAGCAAGGTTCAAATATTTCTAGAATATTGTATTTCTTTTTTGTAGGAAAGCGAATTGTTTTAACTAATGGTTTTATAAAAAAATCTATGAAAACACCGAAGAATGCTATTGAGTTAGCTGTTAGATATAAGAATGATTATATTGAGAGGTATACATAATATGGAAACGTTAGATCAATATTTAGAGAAACAATTAAAAAATCCGAAGTTTAAAAAAGAGTGGGATGAGTTAGAGGATGAATATCAAATCATTCAAAATATTGTAGAGGCTCGTCTCGCAGCTCATTTGACTCAAATGCAGTTATCTGAATTAACAGGTATTACCCAGTCTGATATTAGCAAGATTGAAAATGGTAATGGAAATCCTTCTTTGAAAACTCTGCAGAAAATAGCGCGTGCTTTTGGGAAGAAACTAAAGATTGAATTTGTATAAATACTTTCACAGAGTCCGAACATTGTTGTATAATGATAATGAATTATTTCGACTTTCACATGGAGGATATAGATATGGCAACAAGTATGGTTATCGGCACTCAATGGGGTGACGAGGGTAAAGGTAAGATCGTTGACTGGATCGCAGAACGTGCAGACGTTGTAGTGCGCAGTCAAGGTGGTAATAACGCAGGTCATACTGTTGTGGTAGATGACAAAGCATTTGCACTTCGCTTGTTACCAAGCGGTATTTTGTATGATAACAAGCAAAATATCGTTGGTACTGGTGTTGTAATTGACCCTAAAGTATTGTTACAAGAAATTGAAGGCCTTGAAAAACAAGGTAAATCTGCAAAATCCCTTCATATTTCTGATCGTGCGCATGTTATTATGCCATATCATATCGCTTTAGATAATGCAGAGGAAGCATCCAAAGGGGATGCTAAAATCGGTACTACTAAAAATGGTATCGGTCCGTGCTATGCTGATAAAATTAATCGTATTGGCATCCGTATTTGCGATTTGTATGACTTGGAAACATTCAAACAAAAATTAGCATACAATGTAGAATTCAAAAACAAAATGCTTACTAAGGTTTATGATGCTGAACCTGTTAACTACGATGAAATCTTAGCGGATTACATCAAATACGCTGAAGCATTGAAACCATATGTAACAGATACTAATATTGCTGTTCTTAAAGCAGTTCAAGAGGATAAAAAGGTATTATTCGAAGGTGCGCAAGCTACTATGCTTGACCTTGATCATGGTACATATCCATTCGTAACATCCTCTCATCCAATCGCTGGTGGTGCTTCCACAGGTGCTGGCATTGGGCCAAACTACTTGAAAAATATCTTCGGCGTAGTAAAAGCTTATGCAACACGCGTTGGTGCAGGCCCATTCCCTACAGAACTTCTTGATGGAACAGGCGATAACCTTCGTGAGCTTGGTCATGAGTTCGGTACTGTAACTGGTCGTCCTCGTCGTTGCGGCTGGTTAGACCTTATGGTTGTAAAATACGCTGCAGGTCTTAACAGCCTTGATTACCTCGCTATCACTCGTTTAGATATTCTTGATACTTTTAAAGAATTAAAAATCTGCGTAGGTTACAAATTGAATGGTAAAGACGTAGAAGGCTTCCCAGCTAACTTGAAAGATCTTGAAGCATGCGAAGCTGTTTACGAAACATTACCAGGCTGGGAAACTGATATCTCTGGTATCCGTAAATACGAAGACCTTCCTAAAAATGCTCGCAAATATGTAGAACGCATTGCAGAAGTAACAGGCGTACCTTTGGGTATCGTATCCGTTGGCCCCAATCGTAATCAAACTATTGATTTAGTAAACGTATTCTAAGCTATACTAATTTGATATAGTACAAATGATTGCATTCGATAGTGTCGATGTAGCAGTATAATTTCTAAAATTTTACTGCTATGCAATCGATTTATAGAATTATACAGATGAGGCTCCTCTAAGAGGAGCCTTTTGTAATGAAATGAATTAGACTACAAAAAAAGTATAATATATCTAATCCTTTCGGTTGCTAATATGGTGCGGTATATCGAAGTATGCTATAAGGTTATCGTAAAAGGTGTATATCAAAAATTCTATAGAAAAATATTGCATAAAATTTTTATATATACAGTTTGGTGTATAACTAAATAAATCTATGAGATGAAAATTTATTTAAAATATTCACAATATACAAACTATGACGTGATTAAATCAGTTTATAATGTGGTAAAAATTACTCATCTATATGAAAATGGTATTCACAATAAATTATTAAGATACAAATATAAAGAAAAAAATAGATTTACATTAAGAAATAGTATATAATAGAGTGAAGAAAGTAGATTGATATTTTTTGATACGGATTTGAGGAGTTAAAGATATGGTTGAAGTTTCTTATGAACGTTTAGCTACGATTTTTAAGGCATTAAGCGATGAAACAAGATTACACATCATCGATATGTTGTCTTGCAATGAATTATGTGCAGCTGATATTTTAGCTAGCTTCAATTTGTCTCAATCTACGTTGAGCTACCACATGAAAATCTTAATTGATGCAGGTGTAGTTAACTCTCAACGTAATGGCTTATGGACTCGTTATTCCATTAATGAAGCTACATTTGGCGATATTTTAGAGATCATCCCTCAATTATATAAATCTAAGGATGAGTGTATTTGCGCACAAATTAAATACTGCCGTATTTCTGAGCACGAAAAAGAAGCGTAACAATGAGACGATGGATTATGCATGTTGATATGGATGCATTTTTCGCGTCCATCGAACAATTGGATCATCCAGAATATAAAGGCCACCCCGTAATTGTGGGTGGTCTTTCTTCACGTGGTGTCGTTGCTACTTGTTCCTATGAGGCGCGCAAATATGGTGTTCATTCCGCCATGCCTATTTCACGGGCTAAGAAACTTTGTCCCGATGGTATCTACGTATATCCTCGCATGGATCGCTATAAAGAGGTATCTCAGCAGATATTTTCCATTATGAAGGAATTTACTCCTTATATTGAGCCTTTATCTATCGACGAAGCCTTTCTCGAGGTGAGCGGTATGTCTACCATGTACAGTGGCCCTAAAGCACTGGGCAGAGCCATTAAAGACCGCGTATTTGAAAAAACTGGACTCATCATCTCTGCAGGTTTAGCACCGAACAAATTCCTTGCCAAACTAGCTTCCGATTTAGATAAACCAGATGGCCTTGTGGTCATACCTTACGGCCGTGAAAAAGAAATCTTAGCTCCGTTACCGATTAAACGCATTTGGGGCGTAGGTCCTCGTACGGAGAAAATCTTGAAAACAGGGGGCTTTCACTTGATGAGTCATATTCAAGCGTTACCTGATGAAAGCAGTTTAATTCCTCTCGTTGGTAATCAGGCACGCCGCATATGGGAACTGGCTAACGGGATAGACGATAGACCGGTGGAAACAGATCGTAAAATACAGTCTATCGGAGCTGAGGAAACCTATGAAGAAGATTTAACAGATGGCAGTGCTATAGAACTAGAGTTTAGATACTTTGCGAACCGCTTATCAAAACGATTAAGAAAACGGAACCTCTTAGGTCACACCGTGTCTATTAAGGTTCGTTACGATGATTTCACCACCGTATCCCGCCAAAAGCGGTTAGATACGCCATCAGACCATGAGCATGTGTTCTTTGAAACAGCATTGCTCTTGTGGAATAAACTCATGCAAGATAAGACCAGTAAAAAACCGAAAGGCACAAAGAAAGACATTGAAGTGTTAGGAGCTACTACGAAGGTTAAATCTACAAATTTAAAATCTACAAATTTAAAATCTATTAATTCAAACTATAGTAGTTCAAACTATGGTGGTTCTAGTGAGATTGCCTTTATGGATCCTCCGGGTTCTATCCGTTTATTAGGCCTTACCGTGAGTGGTCTCGATGAAGAGGTACCTATGCAAGATAGTCTTTTCGAATCACCTAAAAATGAGACTGAAAATAAACTAGCTGGGGTATTAGATTCATTAGAGTCTAAATTTGGTGAAACGGCCGTTATGAGTGGTGCATTATGGCAGCGCTTTCACGGAGACAATGGAACGCGTAGAAAACGGTCGGAACTAAAGTCTGCAGTAGATGCACAATCTACTAATGAGGATGTGGAATCTGCTAAAATGGATAAGGGCCTTGACCTATATAAGAATGATGATGTAGGCGACATTAACGAAGACATATAACTTGATACAATAGACTCATAAAGTTTATATTGAATACTTTCACTAATATAATTGTTCATGTTACAATATGAATATAGTGTTTAAAAATTACCGCAAGAGAGGTATAGATATGAGTTTATTTCGTGTAGCCATCCATTATGGCATCAACAGCAATGGTTTCTTGTCCTATGACACAGAAACAAAAACAGTGTCCGTAGATTTACCTGAACAAGAGTGGGCTGATAAGGTTATCGCTTACTTGAACAATGAACATGCCATCGAGCATGCTACAGGTCTTGATACATATGAACGATTGAATGTAAAACCATTAGAATCTTTGGATAACTTAAAATTAGCTTTAACACGCATGTGGGAAGCTATCGACGTACAAGTCGACTGGAGCCGTCCAGCGTAACTAAGACGAAGCCCCTCCTTGCTATGTAGGACATAGTAAGGAGGGGCTTTTGTCATGGAGATTGTATTTAAATATTATTAATCAAATTTCTTATTTGTTAGGTCTTGATACATAAGCTTAGCGATTTCATACTGCGGATCGCCGGCTTGCAATTGGTGGGATGGTAGTTTAAATACAGCTTCAGCTCTTTCCTCTTTCTTGATATCGATGCCTTTTACATCTTCGGACCGACTTATGGAAATGGTATGTGTTGTTGGATTTATGAAGTATGCATTTACATCGATGCTGAAAGCTTTGTTTTCGTCTTTTCTCATGATTACACGTAGAATCATAGCTGAAATAGCAGTAGTGCCATCTTTTTCACCTAATAGCTGCTTAGATGTATAGTCCACATAATCTGCATAGACATAAATATCGCCTGGCTTTGCATTGTCATAATCTTGTGTATAAGCCTCTACTAAACGCAAATCGAGTTGTCTGCCGAATGGTCTAGAGAACATTTCACTTTGTAATACGCGTGTTTCACTAACAGGTGGATAGGACGGTATTGGTGTTAAACCTTTTAGCATATCTGTGCGTGTTTCATCTTTTCTTTTAGCCTGACGTTCTGCAGTAACCTTATCTAAGCGTTTACGCTCCTTTAACATGGCCTTTTCTTGTTCTTCTTTAGATTTATAAGTTTTTACGGATACAACACGGTTACCAGACATAGTCACCGTTGAATAGACGGGTTTATCTTTGGTCGGGTTTCCCTTAGTAGCATCAAGCGTAGATTGCACTATAGCTGGAGTTGCGCTTTCAATAGATTGTTTTAGCTCTGGAATATTAGAATAATCCATCTCAACCACTGCAGCGTCTGTGCTTTCACTTGGCTGTACAGGTGTAGCCCCATATGCAGATGATATAGCTAATACAACTAATAGTGAACTGGTAATAATTGATCGTTTACATAGTTTCATTACATATACCTCTTTTTTATAAGAACTCTCTAATACTATCAACAGCTGTATTATAGCATATTCTTTGTATAGATAGCTTTAAAGATGTATTTACTTATCTCTAAAAGAGTGTATACAGCTATCTAAATTTAATTGAATGGAGATATTATGTATAGGCTCTTTATTATTTTGGGAAAACATACAAATCTATAGAGGGATTTTGCATAACTATGTAGAATTACATTGTGTATTGTATTTATGCAGAGATCAAATGTGGTTAGGAGGCAATTATGAAACGTAGTAGTTTGGCATGGTATGTAGCGGTGGCCTGTCTTGGTAGCAGCCTTTGCGTAGGTTCTGTAGTAAAGGCGGATTCTCCGACGACGGTGAAAGCAAGTAGCGTCGTTCCTACTACTGTTACAACTCAGGTGCAATCGGCTCAGCCTGTTAATACTACAGTAGCTAATAATGCGGTAGTCAATAATGTAGCAGCTAATAATGGAGTATCTAATGGTGCTGTGGTGAATGATGCGGCAATACAGGCGGAACAGGTAGCGCTCAAGCAAAAGCAGCAGTACCAAGCTGACACAGAGACGATGGGTCTGTTATGGATGCGCACCTCTGCTGAGTACAGAGCGTTAGTCTATCAGGGGTACAACGTGGCGCTGAATATTGTTAAAATGGCTGTTTATGATCCATCGCATCAGAGAAAGCCGTTAGCTATCGTTCTTGATGCAGATGAAACAGTAGTAGATAATACAAAACTGATGGGTGAAAGCATCGCTAATGGTAATGGTAGATTCGATGGTCCTTGGTGGCGAGCAGCGGTCCATAAAGGCGAATCTCGCGCTATGCCAGGTGCGGTCGAATTTTTAAATGAAGTACATAAACAAGGTGTAGAAATTTTCTACGTATCAAACCGTTACGCCCCAGTAAACCTTGACGTAACAATACAAAACTTTAAAGAATTAGGCTTCCCATCCGTTGATAAAGACCATGTACTACTATTCGAAAAAGACTCTGACAAACAACCTCGCTTTGATGCGATTGCTAAAAAATATGCTGTCGTTTTATACATGGGCGATAACGCTGGTGATTTTCCAATCGGCACAAAAGGCAAGACACTAGCTGAAAGAAATGACATCATCTATGCTCATAAAGAAGACTTTGGTACTACCTTTGTAGTATTCCCAAACCCTGCTTATGGATCTTGGGTAAGTGCATTAGCTAAAGGCTACCAAAACCTAAGCCCAGAAGAACAAAAACAAGTGAACAACCAATACCTACAACAATAAGGACGCCTTGCGTATACTTTATTAAAAACGATATAATAAAGTATACATGCGTCTATAGCTCAGTAGGATAGAGCAGCAGTTTCCTAAACTGCGTGTCACTGGTTCGATTCCGGTTAGGCGCACCAGTATAGAAAAGAAGGCATACAGCTTTTATAAGCAGTATGCCTTCTTTTTTGTATTATCTTGCAATTCTTATGAGCTAGAATTATAATATTAGGGTAATATTCATATTTTATTCATATTTTCACAATGAATAGTGTATAGAGAGGTACAATAAGATTCAAGTTCCATTAGATAGCTTTGAATCTTTTTTAGGTTTATTGTTTGTGTTGTCTTAAAAGGGGGAAAACACATGAAAAAAGAATTGCTGCTAACAGTCATGATCACTGCAACTATTACTACAACAGGGTTTGCAGCATCCAATTTAGATATTAGTGCTACAACTGCTGCGCCACTAAGCATGAAAAATTCTATTGCTTATGGTGGAAATAACAAAGTTGAGAATGGTATGTTCTCTCCTGTAAATAATATATTGCTCGGTGGTGATAATAATACAGTTCGACCTTCTGCTTCTAATAGTATCACCTCTGGAATGAATAATACTGCATCTGGTCCGGGCAGTATCGTAGCAGGTTGGTATAATACAAACTCTGCTACTCACAGCTTGGTAGTAGGTACTAGCAATACTGTTGGTGGTACTAATAATATCGTAGGCGGCTTTGGCCATGCCAATAATGACAATGCGATTAATTCTTTATTAGTTGGTTCATATAATAGTATTGACGGACAAAACTCGGTGGCTTTAGGTAAGAATAATACCATTAAAGGTAATAATGCTTTGGTAGGTGGTACTGGTGCTAAGGTTCAAGGTAATAATGCTATCGCCTTTGGTGATACTGCGAAAGCAACAAGCGATGATGCGTATGCCATTGGTCGTAAAGCAGAAGCAACTGCTCTAAATACAGTTGCTATTGGTAATAATGCAAAGGCCAATAACATTATGGGCACAGCGATTGGCTATAATGCAAAAGCAAAAAATGATTACGCTACAGCAGTAGGTTATAGCTCCACAGGTTCTGGTAATCAGTCCTCTGCATTTGGTTTCAATTCGGAAGCAACTGCTATGAATACAACTGCAGTGGGATCTTATGCAAATGCTAGCGGTGCGTATTCTACCGCATTGGGCTTTAAAACTGCAGCTTCTAATGAGGACTCTGTAGCATTAGGCAACTATTCTACTAGTGCTGGTAAAAGTGCCTTTGCTGCTGGTACATTAGCTAACGCAGCAGAAAAGGACTCTTTAGCAATCGGTCATAGCGCAACTACAACAAAGGAAAATGGCATCGCTATCGGTACGAATGCGACTGTAGATGGCGTTGATTCTATTGCTATCGGTAAAGCAGCTAATATTGCTAAGGCAGGTAGTATTGTAATTGGTAGAAATACGACGGCTGATGAATTAGCCGTATCCATCGGTACTGACTCTGTAGCAACTGGCTGGGGTGGTACTGCAGTAGGTACTATTTCCAAAGCAACTGGTGCTCAATCCACTGCTATCGGTGATAATGCGCAAGCATCTGATACATATTCTACAGCACTTGGTGTGTCTTCCGTAGCGTCCGGCAGAGCCGCTAATGCGATTGGCCTCTCTAAAGCGACAGGCTTTGCATCCAATGCTATTGGTTTTGTCGCAGAGGCTTCTGGCAAGAATGCTACAGCAATAGGCAATGCAGCTAAAGCTCTTAATGAAAATTCCATCGCTATTGGTACAAATGCGAAGGCTGCTACAGATAACAGCATTGCACTTGGTGCTAAGTCTGTTACTGACACAGCTGTATCTACTAGTTCCGGTGTAATCGGCGGCAGAACTTATAACTTTGCCGGTGGAAATGCAGTTGGTACATTGAGCATTGGTGATAGTGGTGCAGAACGTACCATTACAAATGTAGCAGCAGGTCGTGTATCTGCTACATCTACTGATGCAGTCAATGGCTCTCAACTGCATGCTATTAAAGATGTAGTAGATAATCATGAAAACCGTATCACTACGATCGAAGGCGATATTAATACGTTAAATAATCGTATTATTAATGGTGGAGCGAATAGCTTGAATGAAGCTAAGGCGTATACGGATCAACAAGTATCTAGCGTAGCGGCTGCTTCTGCAGCACTAGCTGGCTTGCATCCATTAGATTTTGATAAACATGACAAATGGTCCTACTCCGTTGGCTTTGGTAACTATAAAAATGCTAATGCAGCGGCGTTAGGTGCGTTCTATCGCCCTAATAAAAACACCATGTTTAATGCTGCTACTACCGTTGGTAACGGCCGTAATTCTATTAGCTTAGGTGCCAATTTTAAATTTGGTAAAAGCTCTGAAGAGGTAACTACTGAAGATGCTACACAACTCAAGAAAGATATGAAAGACCTATCTGAAAAATATAATGAGTTAGAACGAAAATATACTGAATTGGCAGCTAAATTAGAATCTAAATAATTAGAACCTAAATAAGAATCCAAATAGTGTGATCAATACTCCTACAAGACGTATCTTGTAGGGGTATTTTTTATCCTATGCTTTCATTATAAGTATTCCTTAATAATGATATAATTAAGATATATATTCAGTTACATATTCAGTTACATATTCAGTTACATATTCAGTTACATATTTAGTTACATATTTAGTTACATATTTAGTTACATAGTCAGTTAAACATTATATGTAAACAGCAGTATATGGGGGAGAGTGCATATGAGCTTTTACAATTGGATTCAAGAAAAACTATTTGATAATTTCGAAGAATGGCGCTTGAAGAGCCCTGGTTCTAATGGAAACGGTTTTAATATAGTCGGAATAGATAATACCTTAAAGGCTATGCATGATGGATTTTATATGTACATGGAGTTATACCCACCTCATGCCATCGATGGATGTACAGCCATGAAAGCACGTGTAGGTAAAACGCAGGATGCAGTAGATTTATTCTTAGATATAGATGGCAAGACCTATCGTATGGCTGATGTAAGTTATCCTGACGCAGTGAAGATGATGCGGGCTTTTATGAAAAAACGCAGAGTACCTGACTATAGTTTGTGTGTAGAAGCAGTGTATCTAGATATTGATCAGATGCGATCTACATTTACAGAATTAGCAACGTTGTTGCTAGGTGATGCAAAACAAGCTAAATCGTTTATGACCAAGGTAAAGTTGAGCTCCCTGGAAGAATTGGAAGATAGCTGGTGGAACCTCTATGAGGAACTACTCTCTAAAGGATATGCCGTAGAGTTAGACTGTAAATGTGAACTAGAGGATTTTATTTATCATGTACAGAAGTTAATACGTAATAAGTCTTTAGATACTAGAGAAAATCTAACTATTGATACAGCAACATTAGATGAAGATCAAGTTATTATGGACTGGTGTGCTAGTCTTAATTCTACGTGGGAAAACTATACGTTAGCAGGCATGGACACAGGAACCGATAGCTTTGTACTTATGGTGCTTTCAAATGAGGAATTCAAAATAGCCAAAGAACTAGCGAAAGAACTATTACATAGAATTGATGTAGCTGAACACTTGTGATGCAACAGAACATTTTAATGTTATAGAAGTAATTATACTATGGCATCATCTGTAAAAGGATGTAGTTCTAACTGTAAATAGTTTGTACCGTAAAATGTGATGAATAGGAGAGAGTCATATGAGTATTGTACGTTTACCAGAATATGAAGCAGAGTTTGAATCGGAAGAGTTTGAAATCTATGCATTGCCACGCAGCGATGCGAATGGGGCTAGTCCTTATTTAGATAAGTATCATAGACCACTGGTGGACACCGATGCTATCCTAGATACTCGAACTGGTATGCTTGACCGTAGCGAAGGCATTTTGACGTGGATTATTGAGGGCCTTGATGATAGATGGGGTTATTCTTTTGAGCCCCATGGGGTCTATAAATTATTGGTTAAGAAAGCAAAGCCTTTAGAGGACTTGGGCTATATGCGCCCCTCTTGGAATAATCGCTATTATGTGCTTGAGGTATTAGAGGAGCATGCTAAACATAGAGAATTAGAGGCGTTGTCGGCGTATTTGAAAACCCCTAAATACCTTCATACTGACCGGGGTGACTTCCTGTTAAATCGAGAGTATCAATATTACACAGCCAGAATTGATGATTATGCTTTCACCCTTGATGTGGATGAGGACTCTGATGAAAGTTGTACCGTAGCATTGGCTGCTTTCAATACAATCGATAATTTTAAAGCATTTGAACAACGAATTAGTACCTATATTAGTGAAAAATTACTAGATCTTGCTAATGATTGGCTCGACAATGATGACCAAGATCCGATTACGTCAGACGTATTTGCTAAGCGTATTACGATGGGTGAATTGGCATTTCGTAACGATGGCACCATAGAGGTCTATTATGACGACGATGATATCTTCTGGGGGCACTGTATCATAGCTCATATTGATGCGGAGGGAAACCCTGATGATGCAGATATTGCGGGATGATTAACTAATGGAGCGTCCTGATGAGAAAATCCGAATTAATGACTTTATGGAATGTTGAAAGCTGGTCTGAAGAACCGTATGGCGTTTACTTTGTATCTCGCAGATTGGGCACTAATTGTTTAGAGAATGAAGGACAAGCCTTTCAAAAACTTAATATTAGTTGCACCAATTATACTGAGGCTGAGGTGCTTTCACTGCCAATGTGGGAACAATTATATGTTGAATTAGATGAATTAGATCAACTAGCACAGGAACTCATACAACAGAAAATACCGCAAGAAGAGTCTATTGTACTAACCTTAACCGATATTATGCTAGATAAGTCAGGTTGTTACGATGCATTTGCGCTAGGCTATGATGTGGGAAAATCCCCAGCAGGACATCTATATATTTTGGTTTCCTTTGATGAAAACTTTACGGCTCAACAAGATGTGATTTACGAAACTTTATAAAGTTGTTTTAAAGTGGTGACACTGGTGTGGCAGTTTAGCTAAAGATATAAGTGATACATAGGAGAGAGACGATGGAAAATCTGTATAAAGAGTTAAGAAGTTTCTTTGTCAATGACATTGATGTAAATGATTTATTTGATTCTGAAGCTATTATCTGGATTGATTGGCGCGAGGATGACGAAGATGTGGTGCGCTATTTTAATGATATGATGGATGAGCCTATCCACATTCAAACCGTTAGCAATGGCAAGCTATATGGTGACGATATTGTGTTACAAAAGGGCGATAATGAACTCTTAATTCCTTACGGTGATGAGAAAGATCGGGATGTAACCATCAAATACTTTAACGACTTCGTTCAGCCTGATTATGAGGTGCGCTGGTTTGTTGAAAGCCTTGGAAACGATACGCTTGGGTTTACCGTGCTTTCAGGGGCAGAATGGGCCAATTTAGAAGATGAATTTGGTACAGATATAGTTCGTTACTATTTTGAACCTATTAATCTTGAAAGTAACATGTTTAATCTCGATATGGACGAGGTTTCTACGTTGTTAGAATTACGGGAAAATAAGAGATGAAATAGAGTAAATATGCGAATCTATAAGAGGTAAGAATATGGATTATTTAAAAATATTACAGGAAGACTCTAGCTTAGCAGCAGATTTTGATGCTTTATTTGATTTCTTTTTGCTCGATGAGCCAACGGAGCGGGATGAGGTAGAGGGGCGATGCACCTTTTCCTTGGATGGAAAGGCTTTTGCTCGAGATGGTGCCGGCGGTGAATATCATCAATTAGAGGATGGCTCTATCGGTTATGTCAGCAGCGAAGGTCAATGTGGTCGTATAGCTGAAAGTATAGATGATTTAATCTATTTGTTGGTATATAGCATTTGCTGGCATGATTATTGTGACTCCAGCCAGTATACAGACATGGATACTCTCGAAGCCTATGCCAATGAGCGTTATGATGAAATCGCTTCTTATACAGAAATGGAAATATGGGAAGAGGTTGTCAAGGCGCTAGGTATGCCTTCCGAAGCAAATGTGGCTGTTGAATTACAAAAGTTCTATGATGCGGCACATCGAGAACCTCTGTACCAAGGCTTTTACCATGAAGAGGATAGTAGCATTACACCATATGAAAGTCTATTTTTTTAATATGTAAAATGGGAAAATAATCAGCAATAAAAGAGTATTTCAAGCGGTTTTGTGTTGTTATAGGAGAATCGTATGGCAATTGACGGAGTGAAGATCATAGATAGTGACGACGGTCATGATATTTATAATGCCATTGTTGAGCGGTACAAGGATGGTATCAGTGTAGATACGATCATTTCTGACATTTTAAGTGAAGAAGAAAATTTTTGTACTGATGAGTTTTATACAGAAATTTATTGGACTGCGGTGGCCTATTCGTTATGGAAGATAGGGCATCTATCAACTGATATTAAACAGAAAGCCTTGGATATAATCGCTCAGGGTCCTAATGAGTTTTGGCTGGAAATCGATGATAAGGCCCTTAAACAGCGTCAAAAGGTATTGGATAAGTTAGCAGTACAGCTACAGAGCGAAAATCCGAAGCCTATTAAGGTTCGTAAATCTAAAACAAAAAGAGTACCTTATTTTAAGGTGGGCGACGTATTAGCTGTTAAATTTGAAAACGAGTATGGTGCTATTTTTGTCTCTGACGTGGATCAATCACCGCGGAAAATCGAATATCATTTAGCCTGTACGCGGCTTTTACAAGAAGAAAAACCGACAATGGAGCAGTTTCTAAACAGCAAAATCGCATGCCGAAAAGATAATACAAATTTTGGTATCGATACAGACTGTTGGTTCAATCATAAGGACTTAGGCTTGTTACTGGATAATTTGGAAATTATCGGGACAGTTGAACTATATCCGTGTAAATTATGGACACTAGCACCAAGAAGAACGCTTGAGGATATCTATGAGGAGATTACAGATGAGCCTAGGATTGGAAAACTGCGTCTCATAGACACCTATGAACTAGTGAAAGAGGTTGTTCAGGAATAATCATCGATAAATGCACTGATCTATGGCGTACATATAAATGTGCAAATATAAAATTGTTACTATAAAGGTGTAAATTTAATGGATACTGTAACTAAAAAATACATAGAGACCGTACAAGTCAGTGATATACCGTGGCATCGGTTAACGACCTCTTATGGACGGGGCACAGATTTTCCTAATCAATTTGATGTTTTATGGAAGATGGACAGTATTGAAGCTGTTGATGTGGCTGGTGAGGACATAGCGTTAAATATTGAGCATCAATCCACATTGTGGCATGCTACACCATTCGCCATGATTTTCTTGCTTCGTATTTTTAAGAAAGCCCAGGAAGAGAGCGCTCAGAATGAAGTAGCTCATTATTTAGCAGAACAATTGGTTGAGTTGTTTACTGTGATTGCTGAGTGTATCCGAGATGGTCTTATGCTAGAGCATGCAGATCCATTGCCGAACTTTGAGGATATGCTCAACGAAGAATACCTATGGTCTGAAGACTACGATGAAGATGAAGACGTTCTTAGATATGAGGAAGAAGATGTATTTCCTGATGATTTATTCTTTAGCTTCTATTACTACTCACTGCAAGTGCTTTTACTAGGTAAGCCATTATTAAATAAAGCTAATGAAGGAGAGGCTAATTTACTAGAATTACTGACAGAGATAGAGTACTAAATAAGCGATAGAGTACTATATATCTAAGGGGATTACAGATTATTACACTTCTACTGAGATTATAGGATTAGGAGGTTATGGACTATGGGATTAATTGCTAATTATAGCTGTTTAAGCGATGTAAATTTAAAAGAGCTTAAAGCCATGGGCGCAGAAGAAGAGGAAATTCTTGAGAGCGTTGAAGAGTGGAATGACGATGATGAATTATTGCTTGATATCGACAAGATGTGGGATGTGCTCCATTTCGTGCTTACCGGCGTAAGCACTGACCATAAGGATGATAATAACCCTCTTAGTCAAGCTGTGCTTGGCATAACAGCTGTTGAAGAAATATCGGATTACTTAGCGTATACCGAACACGATAAGTTAGCAGATATCGTGGCAGCTCTAGATCAATTTGATATTGAAAACGCTCTGGAATCTTTCGATATGAAAGCCTGTAAAGAGGCTGAGTTATACCCAAATATTTGGGACTATGACGAAGAAGAAGAGGAAATCATAGATGAAATTCTCCATGACTTCGAGCAGATGAAACGCTTTTATAAACAAGTGCTAGAGGCTAACGGGCATGTGCTTGTATCGATTTGCTAGGCCTGTTATAATCTGTTGGCTATGGCTCTGGTTATAGATAAACTAATTATAGGACTGACGAAGATGAGGAATTGTAAATGGCAGTGTTAACAGAAAAGCAAATTAAATATGGCTTTGACTACTATCATAAGGATGAGAAACAACTAAAATCTGTAGTTGAGGTTTCTGAATATGATGGTGAAGACAAGCTGATGATTAATTGCACACAGCTAGATGAAGACTATTCTGCTAAAGATAAGAAACGCATTTTACAGGAGTGGTGTAGTTTTTTAGTTGAACATCCAGATACTTTTACAGAGCTTATGTTTTGTACAAGAATGCCACAGGAGTTATTTGATGCGGTGTGTACCCAGCGTAGACTTAAAAGGTTACATATAAAATGGGGCGTTTATCCAGATATTTCAAGATTAGAGAACTTACAAGAACTAGAATATCTACACATTGGGTCCGGAAGAAGTGTATCGAGCTTAGAGCCTATTTCAAGATTAGTAAATTTAGTAGCACTGTCGATTGAAAACTTTCAACAAATTGATGATTATGCGCCATTAGCTAATCTAAAACATCTTGAAAGTCTCGCCTTAGAAGGTGATTTCGCGGCTCCTAAAATTCTTAAGGTTCAATCCTTAGAATTTTTACGCCATATGAAACAGTTGCGCTTTTTTAGCTTTTTAACGGCAAAGGTGATAGATAAAGACTACTCTCCTGTTTTAGAACTCAATAATCTAGAACATCTTACGTTAAAATCTTGTAAAGAGGTTAAGCAGTTGTATCCTCAATTCGTTAAACTACCAAAATTAAAATATGGCACAGTTTTAGAACGACCAGAATTATATGAAAAATAAGGCTTGAGATATAAGTCATGAGCTATAACTTATAAGATATGAAAGGGAGTAATTATAATGGACAAAGCGCGTAAAAAGGAATTATTGAAAGACTATAAAGCTAAAGAAAAACAGAGTTTTCTAGATAGCTTACCTATGGATGAAGAGTTGTTTTGGAATCTCTTTGATTATGTAGACGAGAAATTAGAAACAAATGACGGTTGCGATCATAGTTTGACTTTCACAAGAGAGTTTTTAGAAAAACAAAAGGTAGATGTTGAAAGCGTACTAGATTGGATTATCAACGAAGGTGGCGGTTGTGATTGCGAGGTTCTCTACAATGTAGAGGAACGTTTTGAAGAGTTCGGTTAATAGTATTTTCTATAGTTAACTCCTTTTATTTGCAGGCGTTATTATAAAGGTATATAGTATAGGCATGTGATGGATATAATCACATGTCTATTTTTTATAAGGAGGACGCTATGCAACACGTTCAAACCCGCAGTACTACGTCCGCGTTAGTACTCACAGCCGTATTGATTGCCCTCGCAACACTGTTTACCATGTACACGAAAATTCCAGTACCTGGCATTCGCGGCTATTTCAATGTTGGAGATGTCGTTATTATGACGTCAGCTCTATTATTAGGTCGAAAATACGGCGCCTATATTGGTGCTATCGGCCCAGCGCTAGCTGATCTATTCCTCGGCTACGTAGTCTTTGTACCTATCACCTTTGTGGTGAAAGGCATTGAAGGCTATCTTGTCGGTACTGTCTATAACCATAAGACAACTACCTCTGCTTTGGTAGCTACTATCCTAGGTGGTATTGTTATCGTAGCAGGCTACTTTATCGCCGAATACTTTGTATTCGATCCAGGTGTAGCCATTGCCGGTATTGTGACTAATACTATTCAAGCCGTTATGAGCGTTATTATTAGCATGATTCTCTATGCTATCTTGCGTAAACGCCTTGGGTAGTAAATTGACAGTCTTTAGAATTCAGACTATACTATAAGTACAAAAGAGCCAATTAACGTGTTCTAGGCGTTAGGCTCATCAAAGAATTACGAATTTGATAAACCTAACGTGTCTAAGTATTGCAGTACTTACTCTTAAACGTTAGGTTTATCTTATTTTGTAACTATTTACTAGTTACTTTTTAAGAATTAACACTACGAGGGTAGCGAATAAAATCATTAATGATAATGCTTCGTATACAGTCATAATGTCACCTCCCTCGAAAAGACGGAGATGAACCTAACTCACGTTAATGGCTCTTTCGTTATTAGTATATAGCGGATTTTGAATATTGAAAAATACGAATTAATTTCGTACAACTTTTACACAAATATAAGGGAGACTTTATCAAAAGTCTCCCTTTGTTAGTTTTAAATAGACTAATATTTATTAATAGATTTTTGGTTGCTGCCTTTCCTTAATTACAGTATGTTTCGTTCTTCAAAGACCGCTTTTACCGTAAATAGTGCATTCAGTACGCGTGGGAATCCCGCATAGGGGATGCAATGTGTGCAGACCTCTACGATTTGCTCAGGTGCGATACCGACATTGAGTGCCGCGTTGGTATGTACTTTCAGCTGTGCCTCGCAACCGCCCAGCGTTAAAAGGGACGCGAGCGTAATCAGTTCCCGTTCCTTGAAGTCCAGGTTGGGGCGCGTATAGATGTCACCGAAAATTTCTACCAATAAATCAGCGATGGCCGGTGAAATTTGCTGGATTGTATTGTACACCTCCTCGCCGTGTAGCCCGTCAATTTGTTTCAATGTGTTCATACCGATGTTAAAACGTGTTTCTTTCATAATTATTACCTCCGTCTAGACGTATGATATATGCTCGAGTATACTTGAGGTCAAGGTGGTGAAAGTATGAAAATTGGTGAATTTTCAAAATTGGTAGGACTGTCCATTTCTACATTGCGATATTATGAGGATCAAGGGTTCCTTCACATCGAGCGACAGAACGGCATTCGCAATTACCATGCGGAGGATGTGGGCTTTGTGCAGTTTATTAAACGCTTGAAAGACATGGGAATGCCGCTGGCGAATATCAAGCGATATGCGGATTTAAGGTATGCCGGAGCTCATACGGTCCATGAAAGAATGACCCTGTTGCAGGAACACTATCAATTTATTGAGGCCGAAATCAAACGATTGGAAGGCTATAAGAACAATCTTGAAGATAAGTTAGAGTTATATGAAACTTTAATAAAGAAAAATGAGATTGATTAGGCTTCTATTGTAGATATTATATAGCCTTTATATAGCTCTTATATCAATATGGTGCCAATGGTTATTATATCAATATAGAATAGAGCTCGGTTTCTAAGGTATGGTATAATACTTTCATTATGTAGTGAGAAAAGGAGATCTAAATGGCAAATTTACCTAACTGCCCTAAGTGCGGCGACGAGTACACATACGAAGATGGTCATATGTTTATCTGCCCTATGTGTGGCAATGAATGGACAGAGGCTGACGCGCAAGCTGCAGCTGAAGCAGGTATCATTCGCGATGCTAACGGCAACGAGTTAGCTGATGGCGATACAGTTGTTGTTGTAAAAGACCTCAAAGTAAAAGGCGCTGGCGTATTGAAACAAGGTACGCGCGTAAAAAATATTCGCCTCATTACAGGCGCTAGCGATGGCCACGATATCGATTGCAAAATCGATGGTTTCGGTGCGATGGCATTGAAATCTGAAATGGTTAAGAAAATCTAATCTAAGGAATCCCTACCGATACGTTCGGTAGGGATTTTTTCATATCATAAATGGTATAATCAACGTATAATGCGTGTAGTGTGAGAGTGTTTAGGCGAGAGGAAACTATGTTAAAACGTGTTGTGTTACTAGCCTTATTGGCTTCTACGATGCGAACTGTTAGTTCTTTGGCAGCTGATTTAAAGCCTACAGATGAGCCTAAGAAAAAATAAAGGAGCACCTATGGAATCTACAAAAGATTTAGAGAAATATACTTATGACCTACTGGCAGAGCGTGGCGTTACGTTAGAGGATATTGCAGAACTCGTTTTATACGTTCAGAAACCGTATATGCCGAATTTAAAGATTGAAGAGTGCCGTGAGCATGTGGCATCCGTGCTTTCAAAACGAGAAGTACACAATGCGATTATTACGGGCATTGAGCTAGATAAGTTAACGGAACAAAATAAATTGTCTCAGCCTTTACAATGCATCGTGGCTAATGATGAAAGCCTCTATGGTATCGATGAAATCTTGGCCTTTTCCATCGTTAATCTGTACGGTTCTATTGGCTTTACGAATTATGGCTATTTAGATAAGGTAAAGCCGGGTATTATTAAGAAACTAGATAGCGAAGAAGGCGGTCGCTGTAATACATTCCTCGATGATCTTGTAGGCGCCGTGGCGGCCGCTGCAGCAGGAAAACTTGCGCATAACGAACCTCATCGGGTGCGCCATGCGTTAGCAGAGGAAAAAGAATAAATGACTGCTATTGATGTTATCTAGAATTAATAGTATAACTAGTAGTGTAGTGAATAATTAATGTATTCTTTGTAGACTATATACAGGAGGAACTATGCAAAAGGTTCTGGTTGTTATCGATATGCAAAAAGACTTCGTAGATGGTGCCCTTGGCTCAGCACAGGCGCAGTTAATCGTAGATAATGTGCGCCAAAAAATTGAGAACTTTGACGGGCCTATTATTTTTACGCGCGATACGCATGATATTAATTATCTTGAAAGCCAAGAGGGCAAGTTCTTGCCTGTTACACATTGCGTGAAGAATACAGAGGGCTGGCATATTGTGAAAGGTTTAATCGAAGCAGCAGAAGGTCGTCCTGTCATGAGCCCTGTATCCTTTATCGATAAGCCAAACTTTGGATCCTTTGAATTATTATCCCGTTTGGAAGGCATGAACTCGGTAAATCCTATTGAGTCTATTACGCTCGTTGGCTTATGTACAGATATTTGCGTTGTTTCTAATGCTATTATACTGAAAGCAGGATTGCCAGAAATCCCTGTTTATGTAGACTCTAGCTGCTGTGCAGGCGTCACAGCAGAGTCTCACCAAGCGGCGTTAACAACGATGAAAATATGTCAATGCATCATTGACTGATCGATCTTATTGTAACTGTACTAGTTTGGAGTACTTGTTGTAGCTATATTAGTTTGAAGTACAAGAGTATATAATGAACTTTAGTATGGATGCGTTCGAGTTGTATATTGTTTAAATTATTTAAAGGCTATAGGTTAACCTATAGCCTTTTTCTATGGGTATTTACATTGATGATTTTCTATATAGAGTGCACAATAAATAAAGAATGATAATTTATATCAATAATGAATAACAGATGCAGGTGCATCGAAACGCTTTCACAAGAACGATACGTACTGATACATATCGTTCGATGCCCTATATTTAAGGAGGACTATTATGAAACCTTTCGAACTTGCACCATTACCGTATGCTTACGATTATCTTGAGCCTGTTATCGATGCAGAAACAATGAAATTGCACCATGATAAGCACCATCAAGCGTATGTTAATAATTTGAACGCTGCTATCGCAAAATATCCTGATCTTGCTTATGGCTGTGTAGACTGCATCCTCGGCGATATCGCTAATGTGCCAGAGGACATCCGTCAAGCAGTTATCAACAACGGTGGCGGTCACAAGAACCACACTATGTTCTGGGAAATTATGACAAAACCAGATACGTCTAAATTGGAAGGCCCTTTGAAAGAGGCTATCGATGCTGAACTTGGTGGCTATGATGCCTTTGTTGAAAGCTTCTCCGCTGCAGCAGCAACACGCTTCGGCTCTGGTTGGGCATGGCTTGTGGTAAACAAAGATGGTAAACTCGAAGTGACATCTACTGCGAATCAAGACAATCCTCTGTTAGAAGGCAAAAAAGCCATTCTTTGCTTAGACGTTTGGGAACATGCATACTACTTGCACTACCAAAACCGTCGCCCGGACTATATCAAGGAATTCTTCCGCGTTATTAACTGGGACAAAGTATCTGAAAACTACGAAAAAGCCTTGAAACCACACCATCAATAAGATAGCTTTTGATATTGGTATATCTCTCAAACTAGTTGATCTCAGAAATATATAAATCTCTCATTTTACTAACTCTCTTAAAATACCAAACCTTTCAAAACTAATAAATCTCTCAGAACTTTCATCTCTCTAAAAACTAGATATATATTTTTAATAGATAACGGATAGTTCATATATTCTCCGCCATGCTTGACTGGAGATGTATTATCTATCCGTTATTTTTATATAAAAATGTTGATATTTTTAGAAAGAACTTTCAAAAGTATAGCCATGGATACAGATTTTATAATCGATATCGTTTATCATAGGGTCATAGGTTATGTTAGATAAACCTTTCACAGTATATATTGCCTTATATACACAGTAGTACGTATAGAGGGCTACTCACATAAGTAATAAACAATATTTTTGACACGAGGGGATCAAAATGGAAAAGAAATTAGATTTATCCAAATCCGTATATGATTTGGTAACAGAATATCCTGAAGTAATAGATATTATGAAGGGTTTAGGGTTCAGCGAAATCACTAATAAGGTGATGTTGAACTCTGTTGGTAAAATCATGACCATCCCGAAAGGGGCTAAAATGAAGGGCGTATCCATGATCGATATCGTGAGCGCATTCATGAAAGCTGGTTTTACCTTGGAAGGTGAAATGCCAAATCTACACGGTGATGAAGCAGCATCTGCTAAGGATGCTCCTGTAGAGACTGCGGCTACTCAAGTAGAGGAGCCTAAAGCTAGCCAACATACAGAAACTAATGAAGAGGACATTGTTACAGATAGCGAACGTGTAGAGCAATTGAAAGGCTTCTTGAAACGGTTAGGAACAGGCGAAGAGCTCGGTTCTGTTCGTGAAGATTTTGCGAGCCAATTCAAACACGTTGAGGCTAGTGAAATCATGAAAGCCGAACAAGGCCTCATGCGCGAAGGTACGCCGTTAGAAGAGGTACAACAATTATGTGACCTTCACTCTGCATTGTTCCATGGCTCTACCATCCATGAACAGATGGAGGCAGAACATGCTAAGGTTGAGGCTGTATTAGAAGCTCAAGAAAAGAGTAAGAGCGTTGTGGCTTTGGTAGAGACTGTAGGTCATCCTTTAAACCAATTAACAGAGGAAAATAAAGCCCTTGATGAGTTGATTGAGTCTATTCGTCCTAAAGTAGCAGATAAAACAGCAACTATTGATGATGTAAATACAGTTCGCCAAGTATCTGTTCATTATGCTAAAAAAGGCGATTTATTATACCCAAAATTGAAGGTAGATTATGCAATTGGCGGCCCATCCATGGTTATGTGGACTGTTGATGGCGACATCCGTGACCAATTGGGTGACTTGGCAAAATCTAGTCAAAGTGTAGATGATTGGTATAGACGTTTTGATGAGCTTCTTACACGTGCTCAAGAAATGATCTACAAAGAACAAAATATCTTGTTCCCAATCTGTGCAGAGAATTTCAGCAAGGAAGATTGGTACCAAATCTACAAAGATACAGCACAATATGAAGAAATCTTTGGTGTTGAACGTATTGCTTGGCCTGAGGCTGATGCGGTATTAGCTACACAAACTACAAAACCAAGTGGTGATGACAATGCTATCGGTTTAATTGGCGGTACTTTAACTGTAGACCAACTAGATGCTATGCTCAATACAATGCCAATGGAAGTAACCTTCGTTGACCATGAAGACATCAACCGTTACTTCAATGATGGTGAAAAGGTATTTAAACGTCCTACTACAGCAATTGGTCGTGATGTGTACTCCTGCCATCCACCAAAGGTAGAACCGATTGTACGTGGTATTATCGACTCCTTCCGCAAAGGTGACCGCGATAATGTGGCAGTATGGCTTGAAAAACAAGGTCGTCCATTCTATGTAAACTACATGGCTGTACGTGATCAAAACAATAACTATATTGGTACATTAGAACTCGTACAAGACATGCAATTTGCAAAGGAACATTTCGCTAGAATTAAGTAAAAACTAGTGTAATACTAGTTGTGTGATACAGTGAAACTTTGATACAAAAAGGCTGCTCTAACATTGAATGATGCTAGAGCAGCCTCTTTTATTGTTTTATTTGTACGAAATGAATTCTTTAATATGATTAATGTATTTTCTGATGAGAGGTTCCTATTAAGGGAGTACGTACTTGATAATATTATGGGTAGCAGTCTTAATATTTTCAAGGCTAGTAGCCAAGTTTAGGCGTACAAAGGTGATGTAGTTTTCGCCGCCAAACCATTCGCCAAAGCTTGGTGCGATACGGCATTTATTTTCGAATAAGTCGTGCATATCTTCAGCTTTAACATAGGCACCAAAATCAATCCATGCTAAATAGGTGCCGTCCATAGGGCTGATGTGGATTTGTGGTAATGCCGTACAAAGCTCTCGGCACAGATATTCATAATTTTCACGTATAACAGCCAGTACATCTGTGAGCCATGCCTCCGCCTCTGGATGTGTGTAGGCTGCGGCGATGGCCGTTTCGGCAATAACGTCGGAGTCCGTATGGTACACTTGAGTTTTATAGGCATTGTATTGGCCCCTCAGTTTTTCGTTTGGGATGATAACCTCTGCGTGATGCAAGCTAGCCATATTAAACGATTTTGACAGGGAAGACATAGCAATAATGTTATCCGCATAGGCACCGCTAGCTACTGCTAGAGCCGATGTAAATGGTGTTGAACCTGTGATGAGGTCCTGATGGATTTCGTCGCTGATGATGAGCACCTTATGTCGCTCACAAATGTTAAATAACCGAGCCATCTCATTTTCTGTCCATACGTGACCTACAGGATTATGAGGATTGCAGTGAATGAATAGTTTAACATCGTGCTTGGTAATCGCCGTTTCAAAGGCCTCGTAATCTACGGTGTAGCGATTATCGTCACTGCGTTTCATAGGAATAGCGATGATTTGGCGCTGTGCATCGTTGGCGCTCGTATCAAAGGCGCCGTACACAGGACTTAGAACGGCAATGGCATCATTTGGTTTTGTGAAAGCCCCAATACACCACATAATGCCTGTAATGACATTTGGAGCGCTAGTGAGCCAGTCTTTGGAAAGTATACAGTTGTGGCGCCGCTTATACCAACTCATGACGGCTTCTATATAATTCGGATTTGTCATGGTATAGCCCAAAGGGTTAGCTTTCACATAGTTACAAATAGCATCTTGAATACATTGAGGGGGCATAAAGTCCATATCAGCCACCCATAGGGGTAATAAATCGGTGCGGCAAAATTTTAAGTGCTCGCCGTCCCATTTGCGAGAATGGGAACCGCGGCGATCTATATAGTATGTTTCAGTAAAGTCTATTGTGTTCATAGTGAACCTCTATACGTGTATGTTAATGTGGTGGGAATTAATTACTTTATCTATTATCAGTATACATACATAGATGTATAAGTAAATATACACTTAGAAAATGGTGTTACTGCATCCTTCTTTTCTATGCAATCCTTGCATGAATAGGGGCTATATTGGTATACAAAAGGTGCTATATTTGCTTGACTGTTGGGACTTTCACAATTTAGAATATACTATAGAATAGTGTGTGTCTGACCAGTGACCACACGTCTATCGAATGGTTACAAAAGATAAATCTTAGCAGCATGTGGCGGCATCCCTATGTGAGAGGGCTCATCGGATTGCTCAGGTACATGCAACGCTGTATAAGTATAGTACTGGATCCTTGTTAGGAGGCATGTGCCATGAGTAACGAATTAAAACCACTACATTTTGATGCGGATTATACAATGGAGGAAGCGCTCGCTGAGGCGAAACGTTGTCTGAATTGTCCAAAACCATTGTGCCGTATGGGTTGCCCTATTGAAAACGAAATCCCTCGTTTTATCCAAGCTATTGCGCACGGTAACTTCGGTTTAGCCAACGATATCTTGGCAGAACGGACCAATTTGCCATCCATTTGTGGTCGCGTATGTCCGCGCGAAAACCAATGCGAAGGTAACTGTATCATGAATAAGGCGAAGAAACCGCCTATCAATATCGGTAAATTGGAACGCTTTGCTGCTGATTTTGAAAGCATCAATGAACTTCGCAAACCTAAGAAAATCAAACAAGATCTTGGTAAGGTTGCCGTTGTAGGTTCCGGTCCTGCAGGCTTGTCCGTAGCCGGCGATATCGCTAAACTTGGCTATGATGTAACTGTATTTGAAGGCCAATCGGAACCAGGTGGTGTACTTTTATTCGGTATTCCTGAATTCCGTTTGTCTAAATCCGTTGTACGTCGTGAAATCGCACGTCTTGAAGGTTTAGGGGTTAAATTCGTATGTAATACATTTATCGGTCAAGATAAAACATTGGATGAACTCTTCGCTGAAGGCTTTGATACCATCTTTATCGGTACTGGTACTCATATTCCTCAAGAAGTACGTATGGAAAATGATGAAGTGCACGGTGTATTCCAAGCGATGTACTTGTTGACTAATGTACAATTAGTAGAAAATGGCGAGCTTGACAAGGATCAAATTCCTGTTAAAAAAGGCGACCGTGTTATCATCATTGGCGGCGGTAACGTAGCGATGGATGCGGCTCGTACATGCGTACGTTTAGGCTGTGAATCCGTAACTGTAGCATATCGTCGTAGCCAAGAACAAATGCCAGCACTATTGTCTGAATACGAAGAAGCACGTGCTGAAGGCGTTCAATTCCAATGGTTCGCTTCTCCAGTAGGTGTAGAAGGTAAAGATAAAGTAGAAGGCTTTAAATACGAAGTGATGGCTCTTAACGAAGATGGTGCTGGTATCCACGGTACTGGTAACTTCCAAGTTATGCCTGTAGATAAAATCATCATCGCTGCTGGCCACAAACCAAATGCACGTCTTATCGGCGAAGGTAATAACTTGAAAGTAGACGAAAAAGGCTACATCATTACTTCAGAAGATCCATACGGTATGACTAACCGTAAAGGCGTATTCGCTGGCGGCGACGTTGTACATAAACCTGCTACTGTAGTATTGGCAATGCGCGAAGCTAAAAGAGCCGTTGACGGCATGGTTAAATACATGGAAATCAAAAAAGCTCAAGAAAGTGCTAATCAATAATCTTATAGAGACAATCAAAGGGGATTATACTAAGTATAGTCCCCTTTTTACTATAAGGATTTGATAATTATATTGTTTTAATAGTGTTTTATTATTGGTTTCAGTTTACGGTCAAAGTAGAGGGGCATATATATATGTGCCTATTATGATGTAGGCTAATCTAGTGTGATATTAGAATTCAAATTTGCGTTTCCTGCATAGATGATGTATAGAAATTACGATACATGCTTATAAAACGTGAGTTTATCGAGTACAATGCCTGTATTTTTAGTCTTAATTATCTCTAGATATACTAAAATTCCACGAATTGATGAAATCGGACATAACTTAATAGACGTAGAAAAAAGCCTTAATAGAACTAATCTGAATGTTAGTTTTTATTAAGGCTTTTGCGTTATTGCTTTTCAACTGCTACTATGCAGGGATGGCGCCGAGCCGTATAGTAAAGGCATAACCATGTGTTGAGTGTGAAAGTAGATAGAGGTTGCTATGAATCCTATCCTATATTGTCGTGATATACAGGTTCGACAAGAAGTTCACAAGCTAGGAGTATTAATTTTGCTTTGGCGTAGACAATTGGGCATGACACAGTATCAATTAGCAGATAAATCAGGTCTAGCTCAATCTTATATAAGTGATCTTGAAAGTGGTGCTATAGACCCTAGATGGTCTACGATTTATAGAGTCGTCAATGGCCTAGGGCAATTGAGTGTTCAAGACTTTCTCAATGGACCACAAGCTATTAGAAGCCTAAAGCTTCATTGATGATAATGACTTCCATGGTTTGCATGTTACGCATCTTTTTATAGTAAATCGTTAATGCATTACATATACGATCTGGCGAGCCACAGTCGTAGCATTTCTCCTCCAAGGTAGCACACGGATTGAGAGAACTCTTTTTGTTTTTCTTACTGTTAAGTGGTGCTGCTACGTTTCGTGCACGATAAATAGCGGAGGCTAAATCTGGGGTAATCTTGTTAATACCCAATACGAAGAATACCTCTTGAGAGCCAAATAAGGAGGCTGCTACACGATTACCTGTACCGTCGATATTCACCATCTCTCCCGTTTGTGAAAGGGCGTTTACAGAGGTGAGGAATACATCGCGGCCCATGGTGCGTAACGCCGTATCGCGGAAGCTTTCACCAGGAAGGGGACGCTGAATATCTGTTATGTCCTCGTTGACCTCAGATAAAGCATCATGAACACCTATTTCTAATAAAGTGCGAGAATCGCCGATGGCTACACATTTGTTTTGGATGCGGTTTTTTAGATACGTAACGGCTTCGGCGCCCGTTTCAAAATAATGAACTACGAATTTATTGCGCTCTAAAGCTTTGATCGTTTTCTCTATATCGATGGGGGTATCGTTGTTTTGAGGATTGATAACTGCGTTAATCGTCGTTTCTGTATTGGCCATGAGTCCTCCTGAATAGGTGTTTGTGATTAGAAGCTAATGTTTCGATTAGTAGTGTTTGCTATTTACTATTGTATCGTTTTATAGGCTTAGAGTTCAATGAAAGCTATATATCTTCCTTGGTATAAGAACAAATAGAGGTGAGGTATTATAATTTATTAGATTAATTATAGGAATAAAATCCAAATTATGTATCTATACAATAAAACTTTGGAATGAAATCCAACTTTGTGGTAAGATTAGTATAAAGTTGGAATGGAATCCAAGTTTTGTAGGTAGTCGATATGATGACTGACAATAACAGTAATTGGGTTCCATCTATGAGCAAGTACATAGATGAGGAGGCCCTTATGAAGTTGATTCAGCGCCATGGGTATATAGAGTTTTTACGACGGAATCGTGAACGGTCTATTATTAAAGTCGTTTCTGGCATACGTCGTTGCGGTAAATCGACATTATTTCGTCTGTTTAAGGATGAGCTACTAGCAGAGGGCGTAAAACCGGAACAGATTATATCTATAAATTTTGAGGAGTTAGAATACGAACCTTTACGAGAGTATCATGCGCTGTATCAATATATATTAAATCAAATGCAGCCTAATCAAATAAACTATATTTTTCTTGATGAGATTCAACATGTCGATCAATTTCATCGTGTTGTAGATAGCCTATTTGTAAAAGAGAACACGGATATTTATATTACAGGTTCAAATGCATATTTTATGTCTTCTGATACTGCTACACTATTGACTGGTCGATATGTAGAAATTCAGATGTTACCATTATCCTTTGCTGAATTTTACTATAGCAAATATGAAGAACAGCAGTACTCCTTGATTCCTGCCTACGAGGCGTATCTTCGTGAAAGTTCCTTCCCTTATACACAACAATTAGGGGGAGAGGATTTTGATATTCAAGAATATCTTCGCGGTTTATATAGTACCTTGTTGTTACATGATGTTGTGGCTCGATTAAAGATTAATGATGTTACAATTTTACAAGATATTGTACGCTATATGATGGCAAATGTAGGTAGTTTACTTTCACCAAATAAAATAGCTAAATCTCTTGTTAGTGCGGGCCGAAAGATTGATAATAAAACGGTAGAACGATATCTACAAGGGTTACAAGATAGTTTGTTATTATACAAGGTAAATCGCTATGATGTACGAGGTAAAGAATTACTACGCATTAATGCGAAATATTATAGTGTTGATGCAACCTTGAGGAATTTGATTGTTGGCAATACAAGTCGCGATACAGGTCATATATTAGAAAATATTGTTTTTCTAGAACTCATACGTCGTGGATATGCTGTATATGTAGGTCAGCTAGCTAAGGGTGAAATTGATTTTGTCGCAGAAAAAGCCGGCATTATTGAATACTATCAGGTTAGTGAAACTGTGCTCGATCCAAATACGTTAAACCGTGAACTGGCGCCTCTTGAGGCTATTAATGACCAATATCCTAAGTTTTTGCTCACCTTGGATGAATTAAATAAAAATGCAAATTATGACGGAATTCAACAACGAAATGTTTTAGAATGGTTGTTAGAGAGCTGTTAACTTGCTATAATAATAGTATTGATATGGCATAAGCCAATGTTAAGGAGGCAAAAATCGTGGATTTAATTCAAAAATTAAAAGACCAAGTAAAACCATTAGGTAAAAAAATTGTGTTGCCAGAATACAAAGATGAACGCGTATTGAAAGCAACTGAAATCATTTTGAAAGAAGGTTTCGTAACACCTGTATTAGTAGGTAACCCAGCTGAAATCGCAGAAGCTGCTAAAGCTGTTGGCGTATCCGTAGAAGGTGCTGAAATCATCGATCCAGCTAACTACGATCGTTACCAAGAAATGGTTGATACATTCGTAGAATTGCGCGCTAAAAAAGGTATGACTCCTGAAAAAGCTGACGCAACTATGAAAGGTGACTGCTTATTCTTCGGCGCTATGCTTGTTCGTCTTGGCGCAGTAGATGGTATGGTTGCTGGTTCCGGTTGCCCAACTGCAAACGTATTGCGTGCTGCATTACAAGTTGTAGGTACTAAACCAGGTCTTAAAACTGTATCTTCTTCCATGTTCATGTTTACAAGCAAAAAAGAATATGGCGACGACGGTATGCTCGTATTCTCCGACTGCGGCGTATTGCCTAACCCAACTAGCGAACAATTGGCTGATATCGCAGAATCCACTGTAGAAAAAGCTCGCAAAGTTGTTGGCATGGCTGATCCTCGCGTATCCATGTTATCCTTCTCCACAAAAGGTTCCGCTTCTACTCCAGAAGTAGATAAAGTGGTTGAAGCTGTTAACATCTTGAAAGAACGCAACGTTGACTTCAAATTCGACGGCGAATTACAATTGGATGCTTCCATCGTTCCTTCCGTAGCAGAAAAGAAAGCTCCTGGTTCCAACGTAGCTGGTAAAGCTAACATTTTGATTTTCCCTGATCTTCAAGCTGCTAACATTGGTTACAAATTGGTACAACGCTTCTCCGGCGCTGACGCTCTTGGCCCATTGATTCAAGGTTTGGCTAAACCAGTTCATGACCTTTCCCGTGGCTGCTCTGCTCAAGACGTTGTAGACGTTGCGGCTATTGCTGCTGTTGAAAGCATCTAATTTCAACTAAAACTTCATTTGAAACTTTTCAATGAAATAGAAAAAGCTGATTCTTCGGAATCAGCTTTTTTGTTATTGTCTTTAGACTGGTTCGCGACGTAGTCGCGAATCATTAAACCACCCGCTATGCGGGTGCGGCAACGAAAGTTATACAAAAAAATCACCTTGCTTAAGTATAATGTAGGTGTTCAAGCCGCATTATATGCAAAAGAAAGGTGATTTTATATGGCAACAAAGACACAGAGCCTTGCGCACACAAAATGGTTATGCAAATACCACATAGTATTTACACCTAAGTATAGACGTAAAGTTATATATAATCAATACAGAAATAGTTTACGTGAAATACTGAGACGTTTGTGTGAATATAAGGGCGTCAAGATTATAGAGGGGGAGCTTATGGCAGATCATGTGCATATGCTAGTATTAATCCCACCTAAAATATCAGTTTCATCTTTTATGGGATATCTAAAGGGTAAAAGTGCACTAATGATGTTCGATAAACACGCAAACTTAAAGTATAAATTTGGAAATAGACACTTTTGGTCCGAGGGATATTATGTAAGTACGGTAGGTTTAAATGAAGCTACCGTAAAAAAATATATACGTGAGCAAGAGTTACATGACCAGATGAAAGATAAACTTAGTGTAAAAGAATATGAGGACCCTTTTAAGGGTAGCAAGTAATACATATCCCCTTTAAGGGGAGCGTTACGAGTCAATGGCTATGCGGCTTGAACGTAGTGAAAGCCAGCGCCTTTAGACGCTGGCCTAGTACTACGGGCTTATAGCTCGTGAGCAAACCACCCGTTTTACGGGTGGTTCTGATTTTATACAGATATTGTTTGATATCTTTTGTAAATATATCTATTGTAAATATATTTGCGAAAGCATATAGTGTTTCTAAGTTAATTAAGAAGATAGATTGTCAGAAAAATATAGTAGTTGTTTAAACTTATATAGAAGGTGTATGATTAAGTTGATAATATTTGATTAATATATTTAATCAATGCTTGCGTGAATACACTTGATATGCACAAGTGTAATTGTGTTTAGAGTCGTAAAAAGGAGAGGACTATGATTTCTGTATTCGACACAAATCCTGTTGTTTTTGAAAGTAATGATCGTACTTTAACAATTAGTTATAATGGTGTGCTCTGTAAAGATGCAAATGGACAGGTTATCACTGACATTGATTTTGAAGATGTAAATGAGCTATATCTTATGAGATATTTAAATTCAAACGGTAATTATTCTATTCTCTTTAGAGATCACAACTGGAAAAATATTGAAGGCCAAGATTTAGATACGGACCGCACAGAATCTAATACTGGTCACAACATTCGTGAAACAAAAGCGATTCTTGCAGCCTTTGCTCGAAATAAATTGACCGCAGATTTTCCTGCGAACTTAGATACTCTTCAATTACCATTAGACTCTTCCTTTATGGGTAAACGAGAAATTACCATTAAAAACGGCGTTATCTCTAATGGTAAGGTAGATATTCCTATTAAAGATATTCGTCGCGTAGTATGTGCATCTAATGGCACGATTAGCAAGCTTTTAGTATACAAGGAAGAAAAGCCTAGCTCTTTCCTTAAAAAGATGTTTGACTCTCCTGATATGAAAATCACGTTGAACGCCATTACGTTGCCGTTATTGGAAGCCATTGTAACGCGCAATACAGGCCATGGTATTGACTTCAGTCGTGGTAACGGGTTTGACCAAAAAGATTCCAACTATATCATCATTCGTTATCTTGATTCTGGATTCTTCCTTGAGAAAGATGGCACAGCACCTACAGAATGGCAAAAAACTGCCGCTGAAACAACAGCTAAATTTGGCTATGATGTAAAAACATTGTTATAATATTGGCTACCAAAACGACTTAGTACAATAATTATAATATGTTAAAACTACATTACAGATAGAATAAATAGAGTGTATTTGTGCTTGTAAAAGCGTAAATACACTCTATTTTTATGTCTTTTCATCCATTATTTTCACAGATTTACAAATTTGTGCAGTTCTTTCTTGAATGGAATATATTAGTGATTGTTGAGAAAGACAATTTTCGATATAGTATAGTTATAAGGTAGAAATACCTTGGATATTAAGACATGTAGAATTTTAAATGATGATAATATCTATTATATGAATATTTTTAGGAGGCATATTATGACTGTATATAATTATTCCTTACTCAATAAAGCTGGTGGAGAGCAAAGCTTAAAAGATTTTGAAGGTAAAGTGCTTGTGATTGTTAATACGGCTAGTAAATGTGGTTTTACTCATCAATATGAAGCTTTAGAGGCTCTTTATAAGAAATATAAAGATCAAGGATTAGAGATTATCGCTGTTCCATCTAACCAATTTGGGGAAGAAGAACCTGGTTCTAATAGTGAAATCCAATCCTTCTGTAAGTTAAATTACGGTGTTACCTTCCCTGTAATGGGAAAAGCAGATGTGCGTGATGAAAGTGCACTAGACCTTTTCAAATATATGATTAAAGCGCAACCGTTCCAAGGTTTCCCACCGAGTGATAGGACGGAAATGCTTACGGATTATCTTAATGGTATTGACACTAATTATCTTAATGATGATGAAGTAAAGTGGAACTTTACTAAATTTGTCATAGACCGTCAAGGCAAGGTGGTAGGTCGCTTTGAGCCTGTTGTAAAACCGGCTGAAATGGAAACCTTCATCAAAGAACTGCTATAATTTAATAAGCATAATTAGCAATTCTTATAATTACTAGCTTCTATAATTTTTGTTATAGAAAATAAAACTGATAGCCTAAAAGATCTGAACCCAATTTGGGGAGAGAGATAATTAAGATATTCTTTGGGGATGAGTTCGGTATTCTGCCGAACTCATTCTTTTTGTACGCCGAATAGGCATGACTAAACCCCCAGTTAAACTGGGGGTCAATAAAAATTTCTTAGAGAAAAGGAAAGAACCTCCTAGTGATAAAATGAAGTTGGTCTGGCAACCACAACATTTTAATATAGGAGGTTCAATGTCAATGAATGACGTAAAAAGCTTATCACATAGTAAATGGAGATGCAAATATCATATTGTTTTTGCTCCAAAGTATAGAAGACAAATAATTTATGGTCGGATAAAAGCTGATGTAGGTAAAATTTTAAGAGATTTATGTAAGAGAAAGAATGTAGAGATTATAGAGGCGGAATGCTGTCCGGATCATATTCATATGCTAGTAACGATACTACCACATTTAAGCGTATCGAGTTTTATGGGATATTTAAAAAGCAAAAGTAGACTCATGATATTCGATAAACACGCAAATTTAAAATATAT